>NZ_JBIWAL010000001.1:0-37353 GCF_044760045.1 Pseudomonas sp. NPDC098747
TGCGGGCTGGCGCTGTGGTTGGGGCTGGCGAGCATGAGCGTGTGCAGCAAGGATTCCAGTTGCTGCAAGGATTCCTTGGCGGCGCGCACGATGTTAAGGGCATCGTCGGCAATGGCGAGGGGCGGGCGCCCGGTAGCAGAAGTGCGGCCCATGGCTTAAGCCTCCCGACGCTGCAAATAGGCTTCAACCGCAGCCACGTCCCAGCGCACGGTGCGCCCGAAACGATAGGGTTTTGGGAAGTTATCGGTGTTGGACCAGCGCCACCACGTGGCCCGGCTGATTTGGTATTGGGCGCACAACTGCGCGGCGGTGGCGTAGGGGCTAGGCACCGGGAAAACGGATTGCTCAGGGTTACGTTTTTTGATGGGCATGCGTCGATTTTCCTAAAAGGGGGAAAACCGAGGAAGACGAACTGCGCGTAATAGCAAAAAGCTGGCAACTACCCGTCGGAAAGCCGTCCCCCGATTGTAAAACCGGTTGTACTGCTTAACCGTAGGTAATACAATTCGCCCGAGTTAACCGTAAGGTTTGCTCACTGAAGCGGTCTGAAATGCTTCTTCCTCGGGGTTGTGTACTGGCCATGCCGGTAGACAGAAAGCGCTCAAACGCTTTTCCCGAATCGGCCCCGGTATCGCAAGTACCGGGGCTTTTCTTTGTCTGTCTATCGGCAGTCACTCTTCAGCGAAGCATTGCCAAGGCGACCTTGGGTTTTGCAGCCACTGTAATAATGTCCAGTAGTTCGCATAGTAGCGGTAGGTTTCAACTCTTCGCAATACGCCTCAGAACGTCGCAAGGCGTTCAAACATAGGCGCTTTTAGCCATTTGATGTCTCAACACGTCTCAACCTGTCTCAGGACGTACCGTCCGCACTGTCAAAAACTTTAATACCGTTCGTCGGATATATCAGGAGGGTGCTTAATTCGCCGTGCGTTTACGCCGTGACAGCAGCACGACGTTGTCGGTTTGCTCTTCACCACTGGCGAGGCCATCCAGATAACGGCCCCATTGCTCTAGTGCGGCCTGCTTCTCCGGCAAATAGCTATAACGATCGTAGTGTTTTGCCTGTACCCCGCTACGCCCATGAGACAGCAGCCACGCGCGCACTTCAACGCTCACGCCTTGATGCGCCAACAATGTCTCTGCCGTGACTCGTATGTTCTTCCACGTAAACGGTTGCATTTGCCCGTTCGCAGAGAGCGCGCGACCAGCATCAATAAAAATGTTAGTCAGCGTGCTGGCATTAACTGCTTTACCGGGACTAAGTGAAAACGGCCCGGGTCCAATAGGGTCGTTCAATAAAGGCGCGATGATTTGCGCGATGCGCTCTGTGATAGGGAGTAAATGCTCCCACGCTTGAGCTTTGCGCCCTTTGGCATCTAACAGACTGATCGTCGCGTCACTGACTCCCTCCCACGGTACAGCGCAAAACTGCGCCAACCGTTGGCCACCGAAATAAATCAGAGCTTTAGCTATTGCCGCATGCCGTACCGGGAGGGTATCGAGGTAACGTAACAGCATGCCCAATTCGGCAGGGGTCAATGATTCGGTATGCCCCGCCCCCACCCCTTGTATTACGGGAACATCTCGAACTGGATTAGAGCGAATTCCAAATACCTTGCCATCCTCTGCCAGACGCTCGGGAGCGAGGTGGGATTTAGCCGCATAGCTGAATGCCGCTTGTAAATAACGCCTTAGCTTGTCACAGGTTGTTCGCATTCCATTTACTGCAACCCCTGTTGCTTTGTGACCTATGCCGCGCCCTTTTGCTTTCCGCCCCAACACGCCCGCCAATATGAATTGGATGTCCTCCGCTTCAATTTCAGCGGCAGCGCGTGCCGTCAACTGGGGGTGATATTCCTTCACATGTAAATTGAAAATGTTAGCGACCTCCTTGGCGCTGACCCGACCGGCTCGCTTCAGGCTTTCTACATAGCAGTCGAGAAGGTCGCCAAACGTACCTCGTCTGGCTGCAACCTCGGCTTGCTGCTGCGCCTTGATCCTCTGCACGACTTCTCTTTCTTCTTGTTCGATAAGGTGATCTAGGTACTTGGCCAAGCCCCCCATAGCCCCCGCCTCAGAGGCAATCCGCATTGCTTCCGCTCGCGCTCCGTCTAGATTGCATTCATTGGTGCCCGGACGGGGCTTTTTGGTCAGCAAGCCGAGGGGAAATCGCTTGTCGCTGGTTGAGGTGCGCTCCCGGTAGTAAGCGGAAATGCTTCCCGACGCTTTACGCTCCAATAACAGCGTTCCCTTGCCTCTGGACCCTACCGGTTCAGACTGACGAGTCTTCACTGAGTAGGCTTCCATTTCAGTCATGCGTGTACGTTTAGCCAAGATTTCTTTCCCCGTTCGTTCCCCGTTTCACATGCAAAGTCATGGTAACGAGTGAAACGTAGAAAAACAACGAAACCCACCCACCCCTTACAAATCAATGCTTACAGCTTATTTAATGAAAATCTATGAAACCCAGTAAAACAGCTCACTTAATCACTCATAATCCTTTGGTCCACGGTTCAAGTCCGTGTGGGCCCACCAAATTTGAAAGCCGCGCAAATGCGCGGCTTTTTCTTGGGTGATTGTTTGGTGTTTTTCAGTCTTGGCGAGCCTCATCGCCTGTAACATGCGCTGATCAACGATCCGCACCCAATGGAGCTGCCCTTGCCAGACACCCGCCCGCCCGTGCTTGATGAAATCGACCGCCAGTTAATCGCCGCCCTGCAGATCAACGCACGCGAGAGCGTGGCCATGCTGGCCCGGCAATTGGGGATCGCTCGCACTACCGTGACTTCGCGATTAGCGCGACTGGAAAAAGCCAAGGTAATCACCGGGTATGGCGTGCGCCTGGGTCAGCGTGTGGTCGATGGCGGGTTGCAGGCGTATGTCGGGATCAAGGTGCAGCCGCGCTCCGGCAAGGAAGTGTTGCGGCGCTTGAGTGCGATGGCGCAGGTGCAGCAACTGTGTGCGGTAAGTGGCGAATTTGATTATGTCGCGTGGTTGCGCACGGATTCGCCGGAGCAGCTGGATCAGTTGCTGGATCAGATTGGCAGTGTGGATGGGGTTGAGAAGACCACGACGTCGATTATTTTGAGTAGCAAGATTGATCGGGGGCAGCCGGTTTAATTTTCGGCATTGATAACCTAGATGTCAGATAGGGCCTCTTCCCGAGCAAGCTCGCTCCCACAGGGAACAGAGTGAAGCTATCTCTCGTCACTTTGATCAGCTAACTGGCAAAACGACGACACTTTGCGTCTTAATAACGTGTTCTACGCTCCCTAGAATGGCTGGCATCTTTTCCTATACTCAGACGCGCATTCCGCGTCGGGTCGCCAGCAAGGTCAGCCATGAACAAGAACAATCGCCATCCTGCAGACGGTAAAAAGCCAATCACCATTTTCGGCCCGGACTTTCCTTTCGCCTTCGACGACTGGATCGAACACCCGGCCGGTCTCGGCAGCATTCCGGAGCAAAACCATGGCGCTGAAGTGGCGATTGTCGGCGCCGGCATTGCAGGTCTGGTGGCCGCTTACGAGTTGATGAAGCTGGGCCTGAAACCGGTGGTTTACGAGGCATCGAAACTTGGTGGGCGCTTGCGTTCGCAAGCCTTCAACGGCACTGACGGCATCGTCGCTGAGCTTGGCGGCATGCGTTTCCCGGTGTCTTCCACCGCGTTCTACCACTACGTCGACAAGCTCGGCCTGGAAACCAAGCCGTTTCCGAACCCGCTGACGCCAGCGTCCGGCAGTACAGTGATTGACCTGGAAGGCAAAACCCATTACGCACAAAGCTTGAAGGATCTTCCTGCGCTGTTCCAGGAAGTGGCTGACGCCTGGGCAGATGCGCTGGAAGCTGGTTCGCAATTCGCCGACATCCAGCAAGCCATTCGCGACCGCGATGTGCCACGCCTCAAAGAGCTGTGGAACACCCTTGTGCCGCTGTGGGACGACCGCACCTTCTACGACTTCGTCGCCACCTCCGAGGCCTTCGCCAAACTGTCGTTCCATCATCGCGAAGTGTTCGGCCAGGTGGGTTTCGGCACGGGTGGCTGGGACTCGGACTTCCCTAACTCGATGCTGGAAATTTTCCGCGTGGTGATGACCAACTGCGATGATCACCAGCACCTGGTGGTCGGCGGTGTCGAACAAGTGCCGCAAGGCATCTGGCGTCATGTGCCGGAACGCTGCGTCCACTGGCCAAAAGGCACCAGCCTGAAATCCCTGCACCGCGGCGCACCGCGTTCCGGCGTGAAGAAAATCGCCCACGCAGCCGATGGTCGTTTCGCTGTCACCGACAACAACGGCGACACCCGCGAGTACGCTGCCGTCCTGACCACTTGCCAGAGCTGGCTGCTGACCACCCAGATCGAATGCGACGAAACGCTATTCTCGCAGAAGATGTGGATGGCCCTCGACCGTACCCGCTACATGCAATCGTCGAAGACTTTCGTGATGGTCGACCGGCCATTCTGGAAGGATAAAGACCCGGAAACCGGTCGCGATCTGATGAGCATGACCCTCACCGATCGCCTGACCCGTGGCACCTATCTGTTCGACAACGGCGACGACAAGCCTGGCGTGATTTGCCTGTCGTACTCGTGGATGAGCGACGCGTTGAAAATGCTCCCGCACCCGGTTGAAAAACGTGTAGAGCTGGCACTGAATGCGTTGAAGAAGATCTACCCGAAAGTCGACATCGCCGCGCGCATCATCGGCGATCCGATCACCGTGTCGTGGGAAGCCGATCCACACTTTCTCGGCGCGTTCAAAGGCGCCCTGCCCGGCCATTATCGCTACAACCAGCGCATGTACGCGCACTTCATGCAGGACGACATGCCGGCCGAGCAACGCGGGATTTTCATCGCCGGCGACGACGTGTCCTGGACGCCTGCGTGGGTTGAAGGCGCGGTGCAGACTTCGCTCAACGCGGTGTGGGGGATCATCAAACATTTCGGCGGTTCTACACATAAAGCGAACCCCGGCCCGGGTGATGTGTTCAAAGACATCGGCCCTATCGCCCTGCCCGAGTAAGAGGAATCCCTGATGCGTGTAGCCCTTTACCAATGTCCGCCGTTGCCATTGGACCCCGCCGCCAACCTCCAGCGCCTGCATCAACTGGCGATGGAGGCCAAGGGCGCCGACCTGTTGGTGCTGCCGGAAATGTTCATGACCGGCTACAACATTGGCGCCGAGGCAATCAGCACATTGGCCGAGGTCTACAACGGTGAATGGGCGCAGCAGATCGGCCGGATTGCCAAAGCCGCTGGCCTGGCGATCGTCTACGGTTATCCCGAGCGCACCGCTGACGGGCAAATCTACAACGCGGTGCAGTTGATCGATTCGCACGGCGAGCGCCTGTGCAACTACCGCAAGACCCATCTGTTCGGTGATCTTGATCGCTCGATGTTCAGCGCCGGTGGTGACGAGGTTCCCGTGGTTGAACTCAACGGCTGGAAGCTTGGATTTCTGATTTGCTACGACCTGGAATTCCCGGAGAACGCCCGACGATTAGCCCTCGCTGGCGCCGAGCTGATTGTGGTGCCGACGGCGAACATGATCCCGTTCGATTTTGTTGCCGATGTCACCGTCCGCTCCCGTGCATTCGAAAACCAATGCTACGTGGCGTACGCCAACTACTGCGGCCATGAAGGCGACATCCACTATTGCGGGCAAAGCAGCATCGCCGCGCCGGACGGCGGCCGTGTTGCTCAGGCCGGCCTGGACGAAGCGTTGATCGTCGGGGAGCTGGATCGGCAGCTAATGGTCGACTCCCGCGCGGCCAATCGCTATCTCAGTGATCGTCGGCCTGAACTTTACGACGCGCTCAACAAGCGCTAATCCGCTAGCATTGGCACTTCACTGTTCTGGAAGTGCCCATGCCTGCGCTGACTCACCCCCGCCCCCACACTGAAACCCTGGCCAACGGCTTGCGCGTGACATTGCGTCATGTGCCCGGCCTGAAACGCAGTGCCGCCGCGTTACGAGTGGCTGCCGGCAGTCATGACGTGCCGCTGGCGTGGCCGGGACTGGCGCATTTTCTTGAGCATTTGCTGTTTCTCGGCACTGAGCGTTTTCCTGCAAGCGAAGGGCTGATGGCCTACGTGCAGCGTCACGGCGGGCAGGTGAATGCCAGCACGCGTGAGCGCACTACCAATTTTTTCTTTGAGTTGCCGACTCAGGCATTCGGCGCTGGGCTTGAGCGTCTGTCAGACATGCTCGCGCAGCCGCGTATGAATCTGGACGATCAGTTGCGGGAACGTGAAGTGCTGCAGGCGGAATTTGTCGCTTGGTCGCAAGATCCGACAGCTCAGCGGCAGTTTGCGTTGTACGAAGGTTTACCGGCTGATCATCCATTGCGCGGCTTTCATGCGGGGAATCGGGACACTCTCCAGGTCGAAAAGCCGGAGTTTCAAAAGGCCCTGACAGACTTCCATCAACAGTTTTATCGCAGCGGGCAAATGACCTTGAGTCTGGTTGGGCCGCAGAGTCTGGAAGAGCTCCGCACGTTGGCGGAAACGTTCGCGAAAGCTTTGCCGGTTGGGGATAACGTTGCGCAAACCGCGCCCCCGCCGTTAAAGATGAAAAGTTATCAACAGGTCGGCGAACGCCAGTGCAATCTGCTGTTTGCATTCGACACCTTGCCTGACTCATCTGCTGAAGCGTTGGCATTTCTTTGTCATTCGCTAAACAGCGCCAAGCCCGGTGGCTTGCTCGCGCGTTTGCAGCAGCAGGGTTTGGCTGACAATTTGAAAGCTGCACCGCTGTATCACTTTGCTGGCCAGGCCCTGCTGCATGTGGCGTTCAACGCCTCCTCCGAATCGCTGAACAGCATTGGCGAACAGGTGCGGGACTGGCTGAGCTTCTTTGCGCATCAGGACTGGACGCCGCTGCGTGAGGAATACGCAGCCATGCTTGCGCGTCAGCAGCAAGTCAGCGGCGCATTGCAACTGGCGCGGCTCGACAGCGAGCAATTGGAAAGTGGCCTGAGCGAAATCGGCGTCGAGGCCCTCAGCCATATCCTTGGCGAGATCGGCACTGTGGATAACTTCAGCGCCCATTGGCGACTGCCGACTGCTAATCCGTTTTTGCGCGCCAACGAACCGCTGGCCAACGCCGGACTGATCCGCGGACAGACCAGCGCTCACCGTGGTCTGCGCACGTTCGCACAGGATCGTTCGCGCGGGCGTCGCGAGCGCTCGCCGATGCAGTTCAGCCAGGCATTGCCGGACAACGGTGATGAGGGTGCGATTTATCTGCGCTGGCAGTTGCAAGCGGCAGCCACCGCAAGTCTGCAAGCACAACTGCAACGCAGCCTTCGCGACACACAAGACGACGCCCGTGAGGCCGGGGTTGAATTGTCGTTCAGCACGGCCGGCAATCAATGGCTGCTGAAGTTGACTGGCCTGCAAGAGCCGATGCCGATGGTTCTGGAGCACGCGCTGAAATGTCTGACGCACGTTGACGCCGATTCCGCAAAGGGTGAGCCGGAAACGCCGTTGATACCGATTCGCCAATTGCTCAAGGCATTGCCTGAACAATGTCTGCCGTCTGTAGAAACATCTGACAATGCTCAGCACCTGTGGACAACTTCCCGCTGGGACGGCCTGGCATTGGGTCTCGGTGCGCAAACCCAATCAGCCATGGGCCTGGCCCTGAGCCGTATCCCCGGCACACCTGACACCCAAATAGCTGCTCCGTCGGCGATCAATGGCCAACACCTGTGGCGCCAAATCGACACCGCGTCCAGCGAACACGCGTTATTGCTGTTCTGCCCAACTGCCAGTCGCGATGTCGCTGACGAAGCTGCTTGGCGCCTGCTCGCGCAGTTGTGTCAGACGCCGTTCTACCAGCGCCTGCGGGTCGAGTTGCAGTTGGGTTACGCGGTGTTCAGCACTCTGCGGCAGATGCATGGCCAGACCGGGTTGCTGTTCGGCGTGCAATCGCCGACGTCCGCAGCGGCAGCACTGCTCGGCCACATTCAGCAGTTTATCGAAGGGCTTCCCGCGCTCATCGATGAGACTGACCTCGTCCAGCAACGGCAGAATCTCGCCGATCAATTCAGCGACGAAAATCTATCGACCAAAGATGCGGCTGAATTGCTGTGGCAGGCCAAACTTGCCGGCCACTCGTCGGATTATCTGCTGCAATTGGTCGCCGCGATTGGCCAACTGGATCGCCCGGGATTGTTGACTGCGGTGCAACGTTTAACCCGTGCCGAGGGTGGCTGGATCTACATTGCCAGCGAATCGCTACCGGATGCACCGTGGCAAGCAGCAAAGTGATCATTACCGAGGCTGCAAGGAGCTTTCTCGAATATTCACGGGCAAACACGTTGAAATTTTGAGTAACATAGCCGCCTAACTATTTGGAACATCCCTGCGCTACCGTGGACTATACCTATGGACAGCGCTATCCCACCAACCTGAAGGAGACACTCTATGTCCTGGACAAAACCTGCTTACACCGACCTGCGTATCGGCTTCGAAGTCACCATGTACTTCGCCAGCCGCTGAGTTCTGCCTCGTCAGAATTGCAGTGCAACGCCTCGGCTCGCCGGGGCGTTTTATTTTCAGCGTTGAAATGATGGAGCGTTCATGTTCGTCCAGATTCTGGGTTCGGCCGCCGGTGGCGGATTTCCGCAGTGGAATTGCAATTGCGTCAACTGCGCAGGTTTTCGCGACGGCAGCCTGAATGCCAAGGCCCGCACCCAATCGTCCATCGCAATTTCCGATGACGGCGTGAACTGGGTGCTGTGCAACGCCTCGCCGGACATCCGCGCACAACTGCAAAGCTTTGCCCCGATGCAACCGGGCCGCGCGCTGCGCGACACCGGCATTAGCGCGATCATCCTGATGGACAGCCAGATCGACCACACCACCGGCCTGCTCAGCCTGCGCGAAGGCTGCCCGCATCAGGTCTGGTGCACGGACATGGTTCACGAAGACCTGAGCACAGGTTTCCCGTTGTTCAAGATGCTCACCCACTGGAACGGCGGGTTGAACTGGAACCGCATCGAACTCGACCAGAGCTTCACCGTGGCGGCGTGCCCGAACCTGCGCTTCACGCCGCTGCCATTGCGCAGCGCAGCGCCGCCCTACTCGCCGCATCGCTTCGATCCTCACCCGGGCGACAACATCGGCTTGATCGTTGAGGACCTGAAGACCGGCGGCAAACTGTTCTACGCGCCTGGGCTGGGCAAGGTCGACGCGCCGCTGCTAGAGATCATGGCCGACAGCGATTGCCTGCTGGTCGACGGCACCATGTGGGACGACGATGAAATGCAGCGCCGTGGCGTCGGCACTCGCACCGGTCGCGAGATGGGCCACCTCGCGCAGAACGGCCCCGGCGGCATGCTCGAAGTGCTGGAACAATTGCCCGAGCAGCGCAAAGTGCTTATCCACATTAACAACACCAACCCGATTCTCGATGAGGACTCGCCGGAGCGCGCAGAACTGGCGCGGCGTAATGTTGAAGTGGCGTATGACGGCATGAGTATTGTGCTGTAGCTGATGGCCCTATCGCTGGCAAGTCGAAACGTCGCACCGCAGCTCCCACACTGGATCTGTGGCGTACACAAAACCTGTGGGAGCTGGCTTGCCAGCGATGACGTCCGACCAGACACCCAAGATTCCAACGGTTGTTCCCCGGAGAACCGCAATGACCGACCAACCGCTATCCCCCGCCGAATTCGAAGCAGCCCTGCGCGCCAAGGGCGCCTATTACCACATCTACCATCCGTACCATGTGGCGATGTACGAAGGCCGCGCCACCCGCGAGCAGATTCAGGGCTGGGTCGCCAACCGCTTCTACTATCAGGTGAACATCCCCCTGAAAGACGCGGCGATCCTCGCCAATTGCCCGGATCGCGAAATCCGCCGCGAGTGGATTCAACGCCTGCTCGACCACGACGGTGCTCCCGGTGAAGATGGCGGTATCGAAGCGTGGCTGCGACTCGGCCAGGCTGTCGGCCTCGACCCGGATCAATTGCGCTCGCAGGAACTGGTGTTGCCCGGCGTGCGTTTCGCCGTCGATGCCTACGTCAACTTCGCTCGCCGCGCCAGTTGGCAGGAAGCCGCCAGCAGTTCGTTGACCGAACTGTTCGCGCCGCAGATCCATCAGTCGCGTCTGGACAGTTGGCCGCAGCACTACCCGTGGATCGACCCGACCGGTTACGAATACTTCCGCACCCGCCTCGGCCAGGCAAGGCGCGATGTCGAGCACGGCTTGGCGATCACGCTGGAACACTACAAGACGCGCGAAGGCCAGGAGCGCATGCTGGAAATTCTCCAGTTCAAACTGGACATTCTTTGGAGCATGCTCGATGCCATGACCATGGCCTACGAACTGAACCGCCCGCCGTATCACAGCGTGACCGAGCAACGCGTCTGGCATAAAGGAATCACCTTATGAGTTTCGACCGCAGCAAGACCCCGACCTGGCGTCCCGGCTATCGCTTCCAGTACGAACCAGCGCAAAAAGGCCACGTGCTGCTGTACCCCGAAGGCATGATCAAACTCAACGAGACTGCCGCGCTGATCGGTGGTTTGATTGACGGTGAACGGGATGTCACGGCGATCATCGCTGAGCTCGACCGGCAGTTCCCCGGCGTTCCCGAGCTCGGTGACGACATCGAGCAATTCATGGAGGTTGCCCGTGCGCAACACTGGATCACCCTTGGTTGATCTGCCGGCAAAACCTGAAATCGGCCTGCCGCTGTGGCTGCTCGCCGAGTTGACCTATCGCTGCCCGCTACAATGCCCGTACTGCTCCAATCCACTGGATTTCGCCGAGCAGGGCAAAGAGCTGAGCACTGAACAGTGGATCAAGGTGTTTCGCGAAGCACGGGAGATGGGCGCGGCGCAGTTGGGCTTTTCAGGTGGTGAGCCGCTGGTGCGTCAGGACCTCGCCGAGCTGATTCATGAAGCGCGTCAGTTGGGTTTCTACACCAACCTGATCACCTCCGGCATCGGTTTGACCGAGCAGAAAATCAGCGACTTCAAGAAGGCCGGCCTTGATCACATCCAGATCAGTTTCCAGGCCAGCGACGAGCAAGTGAACAATCTGCTCGCCGGCTCGAAAAAAGCCTTCGCGCAGAAGCTCGAGATGGCCCGTGCGGTGAAGGCCCACGGCTATCCGATGGTGCTGAACTTTGTCACCCATCGGCACAACATCGACAAGATCGACCGCATCATCGAGCTGTGCATTGCGCTGGAAGCCGACTTCGTCGAGCTCGCCACTTGCCAGTTCTACGGTTGGGCGCAGCTCAATCGTGTCGGCCTGTTGCCGACCAAAGAGCAACTGGTTCGCGCCGAACGCATCACCAATGAATACCGCGCCAAACTGGAAGCCGAAGGGCATCCGTGCAAGCTGATTTTCGTTACCCCGGACTACTATGAAGAACGCCCGAAAGCCTGCATGAACGGCTGGGGCAGTATTTTTCTGACAGTCACACCGGACGGCACCGCCCTGCCCTGTCATGGCGCCCGACAGCTGCCGGTACAATTTCCCAATGTGCGCGATCACAGCATGCAGAACATCTGGTACGACTCGTTCGGCTTCAACCGCTTTCGCGGTTACGACTGGATGCCCGAGCCGTGCCGCTCCTGTGACGAGAAGGAAAAGGACTTCGGCGGCTGCCGCTGCCAGGCATTCATGCTCACCGGTGATGCGAGCAACGCCGACCCGGTGTGCAGCAAATCCGAACATCACGGTGTGATCCTTGCGGCCCGCGAAGAAGCCGAGCACGCCACCCAAACCATCGAACAACTGGCCTTCCGCAATGAACGAAACTCGCGCCTCATCGCCAAAGGCTGAACCTTTCAGTGCAGCTCAAGCCGTCGCTGCCGGAATGGATTTCGCCGAGCTGCAGCTTGGTACCAACGGTTTGTTCTGGAACGAATATCGCCCCGAAGATGCGGCGTGCCGAATCTGGCACTGGCGCGACGGCGTGGCGAAATGTCTGACACCCACGGGTTTCAGCGTGCGCAGTCGCGTGTATGAATATGGCGGTGGCGCGTTTTGTCTGACGCCTGACGGGTTGGTTTTCGTTAATGAGACGGATCAGCAGCTTTACCGACAGACACTGGATGGCTCGCCTGAGGCGCTGACATCAGGCGAGTGCCGCTATGGCGATGTGAATTTTGCCGACGGCCAGATTCTGGCGGTCGAGGAAAATGGCGATCAGCATCGACTGGTCGCAATTGATCTGGCCGACGGTACGCGCCGTCTGCTGGCCGAGGGTGCGGACTTTTATGCCGCGCCGGTCATCAGCCCGGATGGCACAAGACTGGCGTGGATCGAGTGGAGCCGTCCGCATCAACCATGGACGTCGACCCGATTGATGGTGGCCGAGCGTTCCGGGCAAAGTTTTTCAGCGCCCCGCTGCGTGGCGGGTGACGCAATTGAAGAGTCGATTCAACAGCCGCGTTTCGATGCGCAAGGGCTACTTTACTGTCTGACCGACCGTGCTGGCTATTGGCAGCCTTACGTCGAATCAGCGGATGGATTCCAGCCGTTGCCCAGCGCAGCAGCGGATCACGCGCCAGCGCCGTGGCAAATGGGCGGCTGCACTTGGCTGCCACTGGCTGACGGTTATCTGGCCAGTTGGAGTGAAGGTGGTTTCGGTCGCCTCGCGCTGAACAACGAAGACTTCACCGGCGTTTACAGCCGCTTCCGGCATCTGGCCCTGGATGAGCGCTTCATCTACTGCATTGCTGCCTCGCCGATCAGCCCTTCGGCGGTGATCGCCATTGATCGCGCATCCCACGAAGTAACAGTGCTCGCCGGCGGCATGGCCCCGCTGCCCGCCGAACGCATCAGCCGCCCGCAAACCCTGCGCTACCCAAGCGGTTCGGACGAGGCTCACGGGTTCTTCTATCCGGCGATGAGTGGTGAAACGAAGTCGCCGCTGGTGGTGTTCATCCACGGAGGCCCGACCTCCGCGTGCTACCCGATGCTCGACCCGCGCATCCAGTACTGGACGCAACGGGGCTTCGCCGTCGCCGACCTCAACTATCGCGGAAGCAGCGGTTATGGTCGGGAATATCGGCAGGCTTTGCATCTGAGCTGGGGTGACGTCGATGTCGAGGACGCCTGCGCCGTGGTCGAATATCTCGCCAAACAAGGCCTGATCGACGGCGATCGCGCATTCATTCGTGGCGGCAGCGCTGGCGGCTACACGACGCTGTGCGCTCTGGCCTTCCATCAAGTGTTCCGCGCCGGCGCAAGCTTGTACGGGGTCAGCGATCCGGTCGCCCTTGCCCGTGCGACGCACAAGTTCGAGGGTGATTATCTGGACTGGCTGATCGGCGATCCCGAACAAGACGCCGAACGCTACGCCGCGCGCACGCCTCTGCTGCACGCGAGCAATATCCGTGTGCCGGTGATTTTCTTTCAGGGTGAACTGGACGCCGTCGTCGTCCCGCAACAAACCCGCGACATGGTCACGGCGTTGGAGCAAAACGGCATTCCAGTCGAGGCGCACTACTATGCGGACGAACGCCACGGCTTTCGTCGGGCGGTGAATCAGGCGCATGCACTGGAGCGGGAGTGGACGTTTTATCGGCGGGTGATGGGATTGGCGGACTGACCGCCAATCCCATCTGAATAGCGGTGCTTGCCCGCGATAGCTATCTATCTGGCGCTACTGGACTCAACGCTTGGCGATGATATACACCGCATGCACGATCCCAGGAATGTACCCGCACAACGTCAGCAGAATGTTCAACCAGAACGCGCCGCCAAATCCGACCTGCAGAAACACACCCAGTGGCGGCAACAGAATGGCGATGATGATACGAATGAAATCCATGGGTCAGCTCCTGATTGGGGGTTGGCTCACTTGAGCCATACACGCTAATGACCTGTGCCGTTCGTCAGGGTTCAGTGCCAATTGCAGCATTAATAGCTCACTGCCAGCTCAGGCGAGAATCTGCAGCCCGTGCTTTTGCACAATGCTCAGCAACTTCAACGCCATCCCGCTTGGGTGCTTGTCTCCAGACTCCCACTGCTTGACTGTCGAGGCACTGGTATTCAAATAGCGCGCAAACACTGGTTGGCTGACATTATTACGCTCTCGCAACGCCTTGATCTGATCCGCCTGAATCGCATCCGGAACCGTTGCCAGACATGAATCATCGAACTCTCGCATCGTCGCCTTGCTGATTGCACCTACGGTAAGCAGGGCGCTGGCCGACTGATGTATGGATTCAAACACTTCACTTTTGAATTTTTTACTCATGAAATACCTCCACAAACTCCTTCATAGCCAGTAATCCCTGGATTTGTACGTCGGTAAGCTGCGCGTAGACCTTCGCCAACTTGCGTAGATCCTTCAACTCCGCAGGGCTGATATTGCTTCGTTCCTGCTTGGCAAACAGCACTTGATAGATCCAATAGCGCCCACCTTTTGCCAAAACAATCGAACGGTGACGGTTGGAATTGAGGCGTTTTTTCCATACGCCACCGCCAAGATCGACTGCTTGACCATCGAGCATCTGGACAAACGCTTCCTGAAGCTCCTTATCAGATATCCATGCTCTGCCGGCCTGTATCGCAAAACCCCTGGTCTTGAACAACCTGAACGACATCGGTATCCCTTCCAAAAACATACCACCTAGTGGTATAGATTACAAAGCCCGGCCTCTACGACATCGGTTCGCTGGCACCCGCATTCCCTGCAGGCACCTTTCTAAAAAAGCATTGGCGCGACAATCTCTCAAGCGCTAAATCGATATGGCAAAACCCGGCCACAAAAAAACGCCCCACACCAAAAGAATCAGGCGTGGGGCGTGCGTTATACCGCGAGACGGTTCTTGAATTCGGGTGGGAAACTTCGGCTCAGACAGCAATCCCTTTGCGGCATTGCAACTGAGCGGTGCGCACTCGGGAGAAGGCCCGGGCCAGGCGCAGGAGCATTTCGTCGATGTTGGCCTTGCTGACGGTGAGTGCCGGGGTGAAGCGCAGGCAGTTGGCTTGTGGGGCGTTGAGTATCAGGCCTTCATGCAGCGCTGCTTTGACTACCGCATCTGCTGAATCATCCGACAGGGTCAAACCCCAGAACAGGCCTTGCCCGCGCAAATCGCCGTGTTCATAACGATGCGCCAGCCGTGCGAGGCCTTCTCGAAGATGCTGACCGTTGTCCCTGACCTGTTGCAGGAAGGCGCGATCCTGAACGCTGTCGAGCACCACCAGCCCCGACGCAATCATGAGTGCATTGCCATGATGCGTGCCGCCCAGCTCGCCCGCGGCGAAACAGCACGCTTTGCCGCGCGCCAGCAGGGCCGCCAATGGCACTCCACCGCCCAGACCTTTGCCTAGCACGACGATATCGGCCCGTACGCCGTAGGACTGTTCGGCAAGCAAGGTGCCGCAGCGGCCGATACCGGTTTGCACTTCGTCGAGGATCAGCAGAATCCCCAGTTCGCGACACAGGCGCTCGACACCTTTGAGGTAGCGATCAGTTGCCGGTATCACCCCGGCATCGCTCTGGATCGGTTCAAGCATGATCGCTACGGTCTGCGCATCGACTGCGTCGTGCAGCGCTGGCAAATCGTTGAATGGCACCAGATCGAAACCCGGCAGCAGCGGTGCAAAGCGATTGTGCAGGTTGCAACTGTCTGACGCCGAGATCGTCGCCAGACTACGACCGTGACAACCCTGTCTCGCCACAATGATCCGCGAGGCGCCGCCGCGATGCAGTTGTCCCCACTTGCGCGCCAGTTTGATCGCTGCTTCACAGGCTTCGCTGCCACTGTTGAGCAGGTACGCCTGATCGCTGGAAGTACTGGCGCACAGGCGTTCGGCGAGGCTGAGCATGCCGCGATTGTGCAGATTGAAACCGGGATTGATCAACGCCTGAGCCTGACTGGCGATGGCTTTGACTAACGCTGAGGGACTGTGGCCAAGGCTGTTGGCGCCGCCGGCCTGGGAGAAGTCGAGGTAGGCGCGATCGTTGCTGTCCCACAGCCACGAACCCTGACCTCGGACGAACACCTGCTGCGGCCGTTCAACGCTCGGCATCAGACGATCGGTATTCAGGCTGTCAACATCTGACAGTTCGGCGTCAAAGGCCAAGTCATCCAGACTCGGCGCCTGGCGCCGCAAATTGAACAGATTCATTGGAAAAAACCTCGCTTGAGGTTTTTTGAACTGCCTATGCAAACACTGTCGCAGCAAAAGCTATTCATCGCGCTCTCTGGCCCTGTAAGCCTTGTGATTGCGGTTAGATTAGGCGCACTGACGGCCTCGGGCCATTTCGATTTACCAGCATTTTCGATAAGCATTACTTATGGATTTCAAACAACTGCGTTATTTCGTCGCGGTCTACGAGGAAGGCCATGTCGGGCGCGCTGCCGAGCGACTGTCGATCTCACAGCCCGCACTTTCACAACAGATTCGGCACCTTGAGCAAAATCTCGACGTGACCCTGTTTGAACGCAGCAGCAAACGCCTGCTGCCGACCCTCGCCGCCCACACTTTGTACAACCACGCGCTGCCACTGCTCGATGGACTGCAACGGGCGCGCGAAGCGTTAGGCAACTTCAAGGGCCAGGCTTTGCGCACCTTGGCGATTGGCGTGCTGCAAACCGTCCACACCAGTCTCGTGCCGCAAATGCTTGAGCGGGTGCGCAAAGCGCAACCGCATCTGGTGGTGCAGATTTATGAATTGACGGGGCTGGAGATTGAACGGCGTTTGCTCAACGGCTCTCTGGACATCGGCATCAGCTATTTGCCGCCACGTCAGCCAGGGCTGCACGGCGTGATGCTGTACGAAGATGAACTGACGCTGGTCATCCCGGCGGACCATCCGTTGCGTGAATTCAAGAAGGTTTCGATTCGCCAGGCGGCCGAATTGCCGATGCTGCTACTGGGCGAAGAGTTTCAGATCCGCCAGATCTGGCAGGCGCAACTGGCCAGCCTTGGCCGTCGTCCGCAAGTGCAGGCCGAGCTGAACAATATGCTGGGGATTCTCGACAGTCTGCCGCACACCAAACTGGCGACGGTGCTGCCCGGTCACTCGCAAAAAGAGTACGACGAAGAGGATTTGCTGTGGAAACCGCTGAGCGAGCCACGGGTGCCGTTGAAAGTCGGGCTGGTGTGTCGCGATGTGCAACGTCAGCAAGCTTCGCTGGCGCTGCTGCGGACACTGCTGGAAGAGGTCATGGCACGCGATGAAAAACCACTCAAAAACCCGCCACCACTGGATTCCCTGACCTGAAAGCTTTTCTTCAGGCAAAAGAAAACCCCGCCGAAGCGGGGCTTTGCAGACTGTTTCCCTGACATCCATTTCACTCCGCCACCCTGGCAGAATCCTACGTGTCCGTGTTGTTGCTTTGCGCTTCCTGCGCGACGTCCATGAAATGTAGATTAGCCGTGGATCCAATCTACGCATATGGGAGAACAGCAGCACGTCATGTAAGCGATTGCTTACATGACCGTATCAGATCAGAACTGCGCTGCATCCAGCAGGAACAGAGACTCGCTACCAGCCTTCACCGACGCGCTCAACGAGTGAATGCGCGGCAGCAGACGGGCGAAGTAGAAGCGTGCTGTGCCAAGTTTGCTGGCATAGAAATCTTCCTGCGCCTCTTTGCCCAACGCGGCTTTGGCCATCAGTGCCCACATGTAGGCGTAGGCCATGTAACCAAACGCTTGCAAATATTCGACCGAAGCCGCGCCGATTTCGTGTGGATTGTTTTTCGCCCGGTCCAGCACCCACGAAGTCAGCTCGTCGAGGGTTGCGACGGCGTCGTTCAGCGGCTTGGTGAATTCGCCAAGATCAGCACTGGCGGTAGCGGTGAAGTGGCGGATTTCGTCAGCAAACAGTTGATAGAACGCACCGCCGCTGCCGACGATCTTGCGACCAACCAGGTCAAGCGCCTGAATGCCGTTGGTGCCTTCGTAGATCTGGGTGATGCGCACGTCCCGCACCAGTTGCTCCTGGCCCCACTCGCGGATGTAGCCGTGGCCGCCGAAAATCTGCTGGCCGTGCACGGTGGTTTCCAGACCCAGATCAGTCAGGAACGCCTTGGCAACCGGCGTCAGCAACGCCACCAAGTCTTCCGCACGCTTACGCGTCGTCGCGTCTTCGCTGAACTTGGCGGTGTCGAGTTGCATCGCCACGTAAGTGGAGAATGCGCGGCCACCTTCGTTAGAGGCTTTCATGGTCAGCAGCATGCGACGCACGTCCGGGTGGACGATGATCGGGTCAGCGACTTTGTCTTTGTTCTGCGCGCCAGTCGGCGAACGGCTTTGCAGACGGTCGCGGGCGTATTCGACGGCGTTCTGGTAGGAGCGCTCGCCAGTGGCAAGGCCCTGGATGCCGACGCCCAGACGCTCGTAGTTCATCATGGTGAACATCGCCGCCAGACCTTTGTTCGGCTCGCCGACCAGATAACCCACGGCTTCGTCGAAGTTCATCACGCAGGTCGCGGACGCCTGGATGCCCATCTTGTGCTCGATCGAACCACAGTTGGCCGGGTTACGCGCGCCCAGGCTGCCATCGGCGTTGACCATGAACTTCGGTACGAGAAACAGCGAGATGCCTTTCGGACCCGCCGGTGCGTCCGGCAGTTTGGCCAGCACCAGGTGAATGATGTTCTCGGTGAGGTCGTGTTCACCACCGGTGATGAAGATCTTGGTGCCGCTGACCTTGTAGGAACCGTCGGCCTGAGGTTCGGCTTTGGTGCGGATGATGCCCAGGTCGGTGCCGGCGTGCGGCTCGGTCAGGCACATGGAACCTGCCCAGACGCCGGCGTACATGTTCGGCAGGTAGGCGGCTTTCAGCTCTTCGCTGGCGTGGGCGTTGATCGACAGGCACGCGCCGGCAGTCAGCATCGGGTACAGACCGAAGGACAGGCTCGCGGAGTTGACCATTTCCTCGACCTGCGCCGACACGGCTTTGGGCATGCCCATGCCGCCGTATTGCGGATCGCCGCCAACGCCAACCCAACCGCCCTCGGCGTAAGTCTGATAAGCCTGTGGGAAACCGGCCGGCGTGGTGACGGCACCGTCCGCCCAGTGGCAACCTTCTTCGTCAGCGGCACGGCTCAACGGTGCAATGCTTTTGCTGGTGACCTTGCCGGCCTCTTCGAGAATGGCTTCGACCGTTTCAGCGTCGACAGTTTCCGCCAATGCCGGCAGTTCGGCCCAGAGTTTGGCGACCTCGAACACTTCATTGAGGACGAAGCGCATATCGCGCAGCGGCGCTTTGTAGTCAGCCATGGCAAACCTCGCAAGATCTAAACAGGTGATTCGTGGGAATGTATTTTCGTTGAGCCGGAGTGTACCCCAACAACTTTTGCGACACATAGGGTCAGCCGGTGACCGATTTGTTATTTTTAGTCACCAGAAAACGATCGCAACACACCAACTCCTACAGGATTTTCTTGAACCCATGTAGGAGTTGGCGGAGGCTCGGGCCGCGCTCGGACGATTTATTGATTCTTCCTACAGCGCAAACAACTCCGCCGGCAGCTTCATCAAACAATCACTCCCCGCCTCAATTGCCGCGCGATGCGCCGCCGTGCGTGGCAACAGACGCTTGAAGTAAAACTCGCATGTGGCCAATTTACCCCGAAGATAATCCGCCTCTCCCTCGCCCGCATCCAGTTGCGCTTGCGCCACCAGCGCCATGCGCAGCCACAGATAGCCGAGGATGATGTAACCGCTGTACATCAGATAATCCACCGACGCGGCGCCGACCTCGTCCGGGTTCTTCATCGCCGCCATACCGACCTTCATGGTCAGGTCGCCCCACTGCTGGTTGAGCTCGTTGAGCTGGGTGACAAAGCTGCCCAGTTGCGGATGATCGGCGTTCGCTGCGCAGAACTTGTGGACGATTTTGGTAAAGCCGCGCAGCAGCTTGCCTTGACTGCCGAGCACCTTGCGCCCAAGCAGATCGAGCGCCTGAATGCCGTTGGTGCCTTCGTAGATCGGCGCAATGCGGCAATCGCGCACCAACTGCTCCATGCCCCACTCGCGAATGAAACCGTGACCACCGAAAATCTGCATGCCGAGATTGGTCACTTCCAGCCCGGAGTCGGTCATGAACGCTTTGCAGATCGGCGTGAGGAACGCCAGCAGGTCTTCAGCCTCCTGACGCGCCTCGACATCGCTGCTCAGGTGCGCAACATCCAGCAGTTGCGCGGTGAAGTAAGTTAGCGCGCGATTGCCTTCGTTAAAGGCTTTCATGGTCAGCAGCATGCGCCGCACGTCCGGGTGGACGATGATCGGGTCGGCAGGTTTGTCCGGGGCTTTGGCGCCGGTCAGCGAACGCATCTGCAAGCGGTCGTTGGCGTATTTGATGGCGCCCTGGAAACTCGCTTCGCCCAGACACAAGCCCTGCATCCCGGTGCCGAGCCGCGCGTGGTTCATCATGGTGAACATGCAGTTCAGGCCTTTGTTCGGTTCGCCGATCAAGAAGCCCTTGGCGCTATCGAAGTTCAGCACGCAAGTCGCCGAGGCCTTGATGCCCATCTTGTGTTCGATCGAGCCGCAGGAAACGCCATTGCGTTCACCCGCCTCGCCCGACGCATCCGGGAGGAATTTCGGCACGATGAACAACGAGATGCCCTTTGTTCCCGCCGGCGCATCCGGCAGTTTGGCCAACACCAAGTGGATGATGTTGTCGCTCATGTCGTGCTCGCCGGCAGAGATGAAAATCTTGCTGCCAGTGACCGCGTAACTGCCGTCGGCCTGAGGCACGGCGCGGGTTTTGATGATGCCCAGATCGGTGCCGCAATGGGCTTCGGTCAGGCACATGGTGCCGGTCCATTGGCCGGCGGTGAGCTTGCTCAGGTAAGTGTCTTTCTGATCAGCAGTGCCGTGGGCATGGATGGCCGACATCGCGCCATGAGTCAGGCCCGGGTACATGCCCCAGGACGTGTTGCTCGAGCCGACCATTTCGCTGATCACCAGCCCCAGCGAACTCGGCAAGCCCTGCCCGCCATAAACCGGATCTGCCGCCAGACCATGCCAGCCGCCCTCGACATACTGTGCGAAGGCTTGCTTGAAGCCTGTAGGCGTTGTCACCACACCGTTGTCGAAATGGCAGCCCTCTTCGTCACCGCTGCGATTGAGCGGTGCCAGCACGTTCTCGCAGAACTTCGCGCCTTCTTCGAGGATCGCGTTGATCATGTCCGGGCTGGCGTCATGGGCGCCGAGGGCGGCGTAGTTGGTGTGGAAGTCGAAGACGTGGTCGATCAGAAAGCGCATGTCGCGCAGCGGGGCTTTGTACTCGGGCATGGTGGCTTCTCCGTCAGCAGGTTTGCTTGAAACTACTGCCGGCCACTACGCCCCACAATCACTGTCCAGACGCTGAATGCGCCGTCATCACTCAACCCGCAGCGCTGTCCATGCGCACCGCGCCACGGCGGTTCTGGCCGAACGCGACCACACAATTGCGCCCCGCGCCTTTGGCACTGTAGAGCGCCTCATCCGCGGATTTGAGAACTTGCTCCGGGTTGCGCTGCTCCACCCGCTCAGCGACGCCGATACTCACCGTCACCGACACGCTGGAAGCACCGGAACCGGCGCGACGCTGGCGACCTTGCTGATCATCGTTCGGCCGGTTTTCCTGATTGCGCAACTGGATGCTGTAGGACGCAATCGACTCGCGAATGACTTCAAGGTGCGGCATGCACTCCTCAAGGGTTTTGCCTGCAAACACCAAGGCAAATTCCTCACCGCCATAGCGATACGCCCTACCGCCTCCGCTGATTTTGGAGAGTTTGCTGGCGACCAGTCGCAGTACCTGGTCACCGACATCGTGACCGTGGGTGTCGTTGAATTTCTTGAAGTGGTCAACGTCGCTCATCGCCAGCACATAGTTGCGGCCAAGGCGTTGCATGCGTTCGTTGAGGGCGCGGCGTCCCGGCAGACCGGTGAGCTCGTCGCGGAAGGCCATTTGATAAGCCTCGTGCGCAACGGCGGCTGCAATCATCAACATCACCTGGCTGC
Source organism: Pseudomonas sp. NPDC098747 (assembly GCF_044760045.1). NCBI lineage: Bacteria > Pseudomonadati > Pseudomonadota > Gammaproteobacteria > Pseudomonadales > Pseudomonadaceae > Pseudomonas > Pseudomonas sp. NPDC098747. The sequence continues at coordinate 21,954 of NZ_JBIWAL010000001.1, forward strand.
ACATGATGTTCAAGGTAAACGGCAGGATGAAGGTTTTCGGCAGCATCCAGAACACCCCGAGCAATCCGACCAGCTGCGCCGCATGCAGTGGCCGCGGGTTGCGCCAGTATTGCCAGGCCAGCAGCAGGAATGCCGAGATGAACACCGGATACGACAGCTGGATCAGGCTCATCCACGCGCCATGCAGTGCCGGCCAGCGAATTTCCGAGAGCCACATCAGCAGCGCCTGTGGGTAACTTTGCTCAAGTCCAAGCGCCACGCTGCCGAAGGCGAGCAACACGGCGAAGCGCGCGATCATGTCTTGAAACAGATGCGTACGCTCTTGCCACGCAGCGAACAGACCGAACAACAAGGGCAGTAACAGGCAGACGAGATGAAAGACCACGGCGGCGTCTTCGCGCACTTTGCCGTTGTCTCGGTAATAGTCAGTCTGGGTATCGAGCAAAAAGTAGGCGATGTACACCGTGAGCATCAGAAACAGTTCGCGCTGCCGTCGGTAAACCGCGCAGTAAGCACCGCCCAGCAGCAGGACCAGAGTCGGCAACACGTTGAACAGGGACGTGAAGAACACGTTGAGGTCTTTGACATACGCAGCCGACAACCCCGCGAGTAACAACAGCAGGGAGGGTAGGAAATGGCTGAAACGTACAGCAGAAGAACGCGGCAAGGGTAAAGCTCCGACCCGTCATGGCAAAGAGATGGCATTGTGCCTGCAATGTGGCCAGTTAAGCACACAGAATGTGATCCAGATCACATGCAGTCTCTTTAACGGCCGCAAACACTGATTTCTGAGCCTTCAAACAAGGTTTTTTGCCCTTTGGGAGATGAAATTTCCTTCATGGCCATCATGCTTGATGGCCAGGGCGGGAATGCCCTCTTGAAACACCCCCCGGCCCAAGGAAATCCGGGCGTAAAAAAACCGCTGCTTCCGAAGGAGCAGCGGTTTTTCAAGAGACCGCGTTAAGGCTTAGTAGCCCAGTGCGAAGTCTTCTTCTTTCATGTCCATCAGGTTGTTGGCGCCCGACAGCATGGTGGCCACGTGGGTACGGGTACGCGGCAGGATGCGCTGGAAGTAGAAGCGCGCGGTTTGCAGCTTGGCGGTGTAGAACGCCGCGTCGCCCGTGCCTTCAGCCAACTTTTCGGCTGCCAGACGCGCCATGTCGGCCCAGAAGTAGGCCAGGCAGGCATAACCGGAGTACATCAGGTAATCCACGGAGGCCGCGCCGACTTCTTCGCGATCTTTCATGGCGGCCATACCGACCTTCATGGTCAGCTCGCCCCATTCCTTGTTCAGTGCAGCCAGCGGCGTGACGAACTCTTGAACAGCTTCGTTGCCTTCGTTGGTCTGGCAAAACTTATGGACGATCTTGGTGAAGCTTTTCAGAGCCTCGCCTTGAGTCATCAGCACTTTGCGGCCCAGCAGGTCGAGTGCCTGGATACCGGTGGTGCCTTCGTACAGCATCGAAATGCGGCTGTCGCGGACGTTCTGCTCCATGCCCCACTCGGCGATGAAGCCGTGGCCGCCGTAGATCTGTACGCCGTGGTTGGCGGACTCAAAACCGACTTCGGTCATGAAGGCTTTGGCGATTGGCGTCATGAAGGCCAGCAGTGCGTCGGCTTTCTTCTTCTCTTCTTCGTCCACGCCGTACTTGACGATGTCGACCTGTTTGGCAGTGAAGTACACCATCGCGCGGTTGCCTTCGGCGAATGCCTTCATGGTCAACAGCATGCGGCGTACGTCAGGATGCACGATGATCGGGTCAGCGGCTTTTTCCGGCGCTTTCGGGCCAGTCAGGGAGCGCATTTGCAGGCGATCGCGAGCGTATTTCAGGCCGCCCTGGAAACCGATTTCGGCGTGGGCCAGACCTTGCAGCGCGGTCCCCAGACGTGCGGTGTTCATAAAGGTGAACATGCAGTTCAGGCCTTTGTTCGCCGGGCCGATCAGGAAACCGGTGGCGCCGTCGAAGTTCATCACGCAAGTAGCGTTGCCGTGGATGCCCATCTTGTGTTCCAGCGAACCGCAAGTCACAGCGTTGCGTGCACCGACAGTGCCATCAGCATTCGGCATGAACTTTGGAACGATGAACAGCGAGATGCCTTTGGTGCCGGCAGGCGCGTCCGGCAGGCGGGCCAATACGATGTGGACGATGTTGTCGGCCATGTCGTGTTCACCGGCCGAGATGAAGATCTTGGTGCCGGAAACTTTGTACGAACCGTCAGCCTGAGGTTCGGCCTTGGTGCGCAGCATGCCCAGGTCGGTGCCGCAGTGCGGTTCGGTCAGGCACATGGTGCCGGTCCATTCGCCCGAGACCAGTTTGGTCAGGTAGGCGTCCTGCTGCTCAGGGGTGCCGTGCTCGGAGATGGTGTTCATCGCGCCGTGCGACAGGCCTGGGTACATGCCCCACGACCAGTTGGCTTCGCCAACCATTTCGCTCACTGCCAGACCCAGCGACTCAGGCAGACCCTGACCACCGTGCTCGACATCGTGCGCCAGGCTAGGCCAGCCGCCTTCGACGAATTGCTTGTAAGCCTCTTTGAAGCCAGTCGGGGTTTTCACGCCGGACTCGCTCCAGGTGCAACCTTCGATGTCGCCCACGCGGTTCAGCGGCGCCAGTACCTGCTCACAAAACTTGGCGCCTTCTTCGAGAATGGCGTCAACCATGTCCGGAGTTGCGTCTGCGCAAGCCGGAAGGCTCTGATAGTGCGCTTCGTAGCCGAGCAGTTCGTCACGAACGAAGCGAATATCACGCAAGGGGGCCTTGTAGTCAGGCATAGCGATAAACCTCTGCTGATGTAACCGGGAATGAACGACCGTGTTGATTTGTTGTGACGGTCAAACAGTTGTTTGAAACATACGTTTACGCCGAAATCTTGTCAAGCGTCGATCTTTTGCCGTTCGTCTTCACATCGTCCAAACGCCGGACACAGCAAACCGCCATCGACTCGATCAAGTCATGGGCGATAAAAAGAAGATTAGTTGAGGGAGAAGGACTTACAACGAAAAACGCCGCGACAAGGCGCGGCGTTCAGAATGCTGGAAGCAATGTAGATCAGGCGAAGGTGTCGATGATCGTACCCAGCACTTGATCGGATGCCTTGACGACTTTCACGCCCAGCTCTGCCTGGATCTTGCCTTGAGACATCTCGACGATGTTGCTCGCAAGATCAGACTGCTGCGCACGATCCAGTCCACGCAGACGATCGACCTGCACTTCGGAAGACTGACTGGTGACCGAACGCTCAATGGTGTTGTTGGCGATCTGGCTGGCCGCCTGGTCGACGCGATTCTGCCCGGTCTGAATCGAGCTCAAACCCGCATAAAAAGCTGTGTTACCGGAGATTTCCATAACAGGTCTCATCCTTGGGAAGGATCAATAGTCGCCATTGAAGCAGAGGCGCCAGAAAAACACCCGTCAAAAACACTAATGGCACAGTGCCTGCTCATAGGCAACCTACATAGAAAGCGCTTAGTCGAGCAGATCCAGTTGCAGGTAATCCGCCACCGCTTCGGCGCTGACAGCCTTGAGCTTCGGTACTCGTCCCAGACACGGCGCAGGAATCCGCTCGGCCAGTGTCGCCAGGTTCTCCTCCAGGCGCGACGTCTTCGGATCGATGATATTCGCCACCCACCCGGCCAGTTGCAGGCCATCACGGGCAATCGCCTCAGCCGTCAGCAACGCATGGCTGATGCAACCCAGCCGCACACCCACCACCAGAATCACCGGCAGCTTCAACGCCATCGCCAAGTCCGAGAGATTGTCCTGATCCGCCAACGGCACCCGCCAGCCGCCCGCGCCTTCAATCAAGGTGAAATCGGCATTCATCGCGAGAATCTCGCGCATCGGTGTCAGCAGCGATTGCACAGTCAGCGCGATACCCGCCTCGCGAGCCGCCAGGTGCGGTGCAATAGCCGGCTCGAACGCAACCGGATTGACCTGTTGATAAGTCAGCGGCACTGAACACTCGGCGAGTAACGCCAGGGCATCCGAGTTACGCAAACCCTTGGGCGTCACTTCGCACCCGGAGGCAACAGGCTTACCCGCAGCAGTGCTCAACCCCGCCGAACGCGCCGCGTGCAGCAATCCGGCGGCGACGGTGGTCTTGCCGACATCGGTGTCAGTTCCGGTGATGAAATAGGCTGCGCTCATACGGGTTTCTCCAACACGGCGTAGACCACCTGATATGTCGCCGGCAATCCCGACGCCTGACGGAACTGCTCGTAAGCCTCAACCAGCCCCAGAATCCGCGCCCGCCCGGTCAAACCGCCCGGCCGACCGGGATTCAGATTGTGCGCCCCCAATGCCTTCAGCTCATGGGTCAAACTGCGCACATCCGGGTAATGCAACACATGCGCCTGATTCTCCAGACTCACCGTGCGCAGGCCACTGGCCGCACACAACTGCTGATATCGGGCGAACTCGCGGAAGCGATTGACATGCACCAAGCCATCGACCTGACGCCAGCTATCACGCAACTCAACCAACGTCCCTACACAAAGACTAGCAAACGCGAAAATCCCGCCCGGTTTCAGCACGCGTAACGCTTCGCTGAGCACCGCATCAAAATTCCCACACCATTGCACCGCGAGGCTGGAGAAGATCAGATCGCAGGTCGAATCCTGCAACGGCAGGCGCTCCGCATCACCGGCAATGAAATGCTCGGCGCCACCCAATGGCCGCGCGTGATCGAGCATGCCCTCAGCGATATCCAGCGCAAGCCCTTGGCCATGGGCAAAACGCCCGCCCAATGCACGACTGAAATACCCGGTGCCGCAACCCAGATCCAGCCAGCGCGACGGCACGAAATCCGCAGGCAAGCGCTGCAGCAACTGTGTACCGACATCACGTTGCAACTCGGCGACGCTGTCGTAACTGGCCGCCGCGCGGGAGAAAGAGGCCGCGACCTGACGCTTGTCAGGCAAGCCGCCGGGCAGCGCCATATGAGACAAATCAGTCATCACCGCACTCATGCAAAAAAGCCTGGATCGCACCCGCCACTCCATGGGGGTCTTCCAGAAGAAACGCATGACTGGCCTGTTCGATCAGACCAATTTCAATATCTGGCAACAGGGCGAACAATTCGCCCGCCGCCTCTGCTGGCACCAAACCGTCCTGCCCGGCGAACAGATGTAACTGCGGGCCACGAAACGCTTGCAACGCTTCACGCGTATCCAGTTGTGCGAGCAATTCCAGTCCGGCCATCAGTGCCGCCGGCGAAGTGTTCGGTGCGCCGCCGAGCATCAGCCGCGACAAGGCACGCGGGTCTTGCGCGCCTTGAGCGCACAGCAGCGAGAAACGTTTGAGGGTCAAACGCGGATCAGCAGCGCAACCGGCCAGAAACGCATCGAAGGTCTCGCCGGGCATCGCGCTCGGCCAATGTTCGTGGGCAACAAAAGAAGGATTACTCGCCAGTGTCAGCACACCGCAGCACCTATCGCCACGGCGCGCCGCCAGTTCGGACGCGAGCATCCCGCCCAGCGACCAGCCGCCGAGCCACACATCTTGGGGAACGCGTTCATCGAGCTCTTCTAGCCAATCTTGCAGGTCGCTGGAATCGATCGCCGGCAACGGCTCGATTTCGACATGCAGATGTTCGTCGAGCCCTTGCAACGCAGCAGCCAACGGCTCCATCGGCGAAATACCGAGGCCCCAGCCGGGCAGCAGAATCAGGCGATCACGCATGGCCAGGCTCCGACGACAGTTGGGCAAAGCAATCGGCCAGTCCTTCCAACAATAGCTGCACCTGCGCCTCGCTGTGGGCGGCGGTCAGGGTTACCCGCAGTCGGGCGCTGCCGGCGGGCACGGTCGGCGGACGGATCGCGGTGACCATCAAGCCACGTTCGCGCAACATCTGCGACAGGCGCACCGCGCGTCCGGCATCACCGATCATGATTGGCTGGATCGGCGTAAAGCTGTCCATCAACTCCAGACCGATCTGTTCGGCACCGCGACGGAACTGGCGGATCAGCGTCTGCAAATGCTCGCGACGCCAGTGTTCGCTGCGCAACAGCTCAAGGCTTCTAAGCGTCGCACAGGCCAGCGCTGGCGGTTGGCTGGTGGTGTAGATGTACGGGCGCGCGAACTGGATCAGGCTTTCGATCAATTCTTCGCTGCCGGCAACAAACGCGCCTGCCGTGCCAAACGCTTTGCCGAGCGTGCCGACCAGCACCGGAACATCGTCTTGACTCAAGCCGAAATGCTCGACGATACCGCCGCCATTAGCGCCCAATGGGCCGAAACCATGGGCATCGTCGACCATCAGCCACGCGCCTTTGGACTTGGCCTCACGGGCCAGCGCCGGCAGATCGGCAAGGTCGCCGTCCATGCTGAACACGCCATCAGTGACCACCAGCGTATTGCCGGTGGCTTTCTCCAGACGTTTGGCCAGGCTCACGGCGTCGTTATGCAGATAGCGATTGAAACGCGCGCCGGACAACAGCCCCGCATCCAGCAACGAGGCGTGATTGAGCCGGTCTTCCAGCACCGTATCGCCCTGCCCGACCAGCGCCGTGACCGCACCGAGATTGGCCATGTAACCGGTGGTGAACAGCAGCGCGCGCGGCCGGCCGGTTAGATCGGCCAGCGCTTCTTCCAGCGCGTGATGTGGGCAACTGTGGCCGATCACCAGATGCGAAGCTCCGCCGCCCACGCCCCAACGCTTGGCACCGGCACGCCAGGCTTCAATCACCTGCGGGTGGTTCGCCAGACCCAGATAGTCGTTGTTACAGAACGCCAGCAATGGCTGGCCGTCGACCACCACTTCGGGCCCTTGCGGGCTTTCCAGCAACGGTCGCTGGCGGTAGAGATTTTCGGCACGTCGGGCAGCAAGGCGTGCGGCGAGATCGAAAGACATGCAGGCCTCGCGGGTTAGATCAAAAATTCAAACTGAACGCAGCCCCTGTGGGAGCGAGCTTGCTCGCGAAGAGGTCATCACTTCCAACATCAACGTTGACTGAGGCACCGCTTTCGCGAGCAAGCTCGCTCCCACAGGGGTTTTGCATTCCTTCAGAGAAATCCGCGCAAGTTTCTAAACCGCGGCGTTGTAAAACTGCTCGGTGCTCTTCTGCTCCACCAGCGCCTGTTCGATCGCGGCCTGATGCACTTCATCGGAGTGCTCTTCGCGAGCTTCCGGCGCAATGCCCAGACGCGCAAACAGTTGCATGTCCTTGTCCGCCTGCGGGTTGGCCGTGGTGAGCAACTTGTCGCCGTAGAAAATCGAGTTGGCGCCCGCGAAGAAGGCGAGTGCCTGCATCTGCTCGTTCATCGCTTCACGCCCGGCCGACAGCCGCACATGGGATTGCGGCATCAGGATGCGGGCCACGGCGAGCATGCGGATGAAGTCGAACGGGTCAACGTCATCGGCGTTTTCCAGTGGCGTGCCGGCGACTTTCACCAGCATGTTGATCGGCACCGATTCCGGATGCTCGGGCAGGTTGGCCAACTGGATCAGCAGATTGGCGCGGTCATCCAGCGATTCGCCCATACCCAGAATGCCGCCGGAACAGATCTTCATTCCCGACTCACGCACATAAGCCAGAGTTTGCAGGCGCTCGCCGTAGGTGCGGGTGGTGATGATGCTGCCGTAGAACTCAGGCGACGTGTCGAGGTTGTGGTTGTAGTAGTCGAGGCCGGCGTTGGCCAGCGCTTCGGTCTGATCCTGATCGAGACGACCGAGGGTCATGCAGGTTTCCAGGCCCATGGCTTTGACGCCTTCGACCATTTTCAACACGTAAGGCATGTCTTTGGCCGACGGGTGTTTCCACGCCGCGCCCATGCAAAAACGGGTAGAACCGATGGCCTTGGCGCGGGCAGCCTCTTCGAGGACCTTCTGCACTTCCATCAGCTTTTCTTTTTCCAGGCCGGTGTTGTAGTGACCGGACTGCGGACAATATTTGCAATCTTCCGGGCAGGCGCCGGTCTTGATCGACAACAGTGTGGAAACCTGAACGCGGTTGGCGTTGAAATGCGCGCGGTGCACCGTCTGCGCCTGGAACAGCAAGTCGTTGAATGGCTGTACGAAGAGTGCTCTGACTTCGGCCAATGACCAGTCGTGACGCAGGGTGGCAGTGATGCTCGCGCTCATGGGTATTTCCTTGGTTATGCTTGGCTGGCGCCTGCGGGAACGGAATACCCACAGGCGCTACACGGATGTTCGGCATATTTAAGGAAGTGTCATGCGCTGTCAACCACGATACGAAGGACAGGTTTACATCTGTTTAAAAAACGTACAGCACTGTTTGTTGTGCAACGAACCCGCAGAGGCAGAAATGCCTATCTGCGTCGGCTGCGAAGCCGACATGCCATGGCTGGGCGACCACTGCCAGACCTGCGCATTGCCGCTGCCCACGGCCGGCATGACCTGCGGCGAGTGCCTGCTAGAGCCTCCGGCGTACGAACAGGTCGCCGTGCCATGGCGCTACGACTTCCCGGTGGACAGTTTGATTACACGCTTTAAACACAACGCGAAATGGCCGTTTGGTCACCTGCTCGCCGACGTTCTCAGCCAATACCTGCAACATCGCTTCGATGAAGATTTGCCGCGTCCCGATGCATTGTTGCCGGTGCCATTAGCCAGTAAACGTCTGCGTCAACGCGGCTTCAACCAAGCGGCGATGTTGGCACGATGGCTGAGTCGGCAACTGGATTTGCCCTGCGAGGAAAACGTTCTGCGAAGGATTCAGGACACCAGCGCCCAACAGAAACTCGATGCCAAGGCGCGCAAGCGCAATCTGCGTAATGCCTTTGCCCTGACGCCAGATGCGAACGTCAAGGGTCGGCATCTGGCGTTGGTTGATGATGTGTTGACTACCGGCGCCACCGCCCAGGCTCTTGCTCGATTGCTGATGGATGCTGGCGCGGCACGGGTCGACGTTTATTGCCTGGCGCGCACACCAAAACCCGGTCACACCACTTAATCAAATTCACCAGAAAAACCTGTGGGAGCGAGCTTGCTCGCGAAGAGGCCCGCACATTCAATATCAATGTTGAATGACACGCCGCCTTCGCGAGCAAGCTCGCTCCCACAGGGAATTGCGCACGGCTTGACTCGCGCGCCGCAAGCCGCCAACTTCACCGTCCACCGCCACAGCAAAAAAAGCGCCCCATTCATGTCCATGCCCTCACTGCTGTCCCAGCACATTGTCCGCCGTCCGCAGCGCATTGCCCTGCTGCAGCACATCGCCGAACAGGGCTCGATCACCCGCGCCGCAAAAAGCGCAGGGCTGAGCTACAAAGCGGCGTGGGATGCTATCGATGAGCTGAACAACCTGTCGCAAAAGCCGCTGGTCGAGCGCGCGGTCGGCGGCAAGGGTGGCGGCGGTGCCAAACTGTCCAGCGAAGGTCAACGGGTGCTGCGCCTCTATCAAAAGCTGCAAGCCTTGCAAACGCAGGTGCTGGAAGCCGCCGAAGATGCCAGTGACCTCGACCTGCTCGGTCGCCTGATGCTGCGCACCAGCGCTCGCAACCAGTTGCACGGCAAAGTCGTAGCGATCACAGCCCAAGGGCGCAATGACCTGATTCGTCTGGAGCTGGCCGAAGGCTTGCGCCTCGACGCGCAAATCACCCACGACAGCACCGTGCACCTGGAACTGCAAACCGGCTCGCAAGTGGTGGCTCTGATCAAGGCCGGCTGGCTCGACTTGCTGGCCAGCGACCAACCAGCAACGCCTGGGCACAATCTTCTCAGGGGCACCATCGAAGCGATTCTCGACGCCGACGACGGCCCCAGCGAAGTGCGAATTTCCCTGCCAAACGGCCACACCCTTTGCGCACTTGCCGAACCGCAGGCGTTGTGCAGTCGTGGGCTAACTGTCGAGCAACCGGTGCAAGTGCAGTTTTCGCCGTCCAATGTGCTGATCGGCACGTCGCTTTAATCGCGGCCTGCAACGAAAGCGTCATCGACACTCATTAAGGTGACTCCCAAAACCATGCAGGGAGCCTGATGTGAGCCTATTAGAAGAAAACCAATCGACTGACCTGGAAAAAATGGTCGGCCTCAGCCGTCGCGGGTTCATCGGCGCCGGCGCCTTGTGCGGTGCGGCGATGTTCCTCGGCGGCAGCTTGCTGAGCCGCAGCGCGCTGGCCACCGGCGTCAGTGCTGGCAACAGCCGCTTACTCGGCTTCGAGAGCATTGCCGCTGCGACCACTGATGTCATCACTCTGCCCAAGGGCTACAAGTCCTCGGTGCTGATCAGTTGGGGCCAGCCACTGCAAAAGAACGGCCCGGCCTTCGACCCGAGCGGCAATGGCACCGCCGCCGCTCAGGAAGTGCAGTTCGGCGACAACAACGACGGCATGAGCCTGTTCGCCTTCCCGGACGACAGAAACCGTGCGTTGATGGCAATCAACAACGAATACACCAACTACCGTTACCTCTACCCGCACGGCGGCATGCCACAGTCGGCAGAAGACGTGCGCAAGGCCCTGGCCTGCGAAGGCGTCTCGGTGATCGAGGTGCGGCGCAACAATGGTCAGTGGCAATTCGTTCAGGGCTCGCGCTACAACCGACGCATCCACGGCAACTCGCCGCTGCGCATCGGCGGCCCGGCGGCCGGTCACGACCTGATGAAAACCGCCGCCGACAAGCACGGCAAAAAAGTCCTCGGCACCTTCCAGAACTGCGCCAACGGTAAAACTCCGTGGGGCACGTACCTGACTTGCGAAGAGAACTTCACCGATTGCTTTGGCAGCAGCAATGCCCAGCAACAGTTCGACCCGGCGCAGAAGCGCTACGGCGTCTCGGCCGCCAGCCGCGAGATCAACTGGCATCCGCATGATCCGCGCTTCGACATGGCGAAGAACCCCAACGAACTCAACCGTCACGGCTGGGTGGTCGAGATCGACCCGTTCGATCCGCAATCGACCCCGGTCAAACGCACAGCGCTGGGCCGCTTCAAACATGAAAACGCCGCACTGGCCGAGACTAACGACGGTCGCGCCGTGGTGTACATGGGCGACGACGAGCGTGGCGAGTTTATCTACAAGTTCGTCAGCCGCGACCGCATCAACCACCGCAACATGAAAGCCAACCGCGACATCCTCGATCACGGCACCCTGTACGTCGCCAAATTCGATAACGGCGACAGCAACCCGGATCACCCGAAAGGCCAGGGCCAGTGGATCGAACTGACCCACGGCAAAAACGGCATCGACGCCAGCAGCGGCTTTGCCGATCAGGCTGAAGTGCTGATCCACGCCCGCCTCGCCGCCAGTGTGGTCGGCGCCACGCGCATGGACCGCCCGGAGTGGATCGTGGTCAGCCCGAAGGACGGCCAGGTCTATTGCACCCTGACCAACAACGCCAAACGCGGCGAAGACGGGCAACCGGTGGGTGGGCCGAACCCCCGCGAGAAGAACGTCTACGGGCAGATTTTGCGCTGGCGTACCGACCGCGACGATCATGCGTCGAAGACGTTCGCCTGGGATCTGTTCGTGGTCGCTGGCAACCCGGGCGTGCACGCAGGGACGCCGAAGGCCGGCTCAAAAAACATCACCCCGCAGAACATGTTCAACAGCCCCGATGGTTTGGGTTTCGACAAGGCCGGACGCCTGTGGATTCTCACTGACGGCGATTCGAGCAACGCCGGGGATTTTGCCGGGATGGGCAATAACCAGATGCTCTGCGCTGACCCCAAGACCGGCGAGATTCGCCGTTTCATGGTCGGGCCGATTGGTTGTGAAGTCACCGGGATCAGCTTCTCGCCGGATCAGAAAACCCTGTTTGTCGGGATTCAGCATCCGGGGGAGAACGGCGGTTCGACCTTCCCTGAGCATTTGCCGAACGGCAAGCCAAGGTCTTCGGTGATGGCGATTACCCGTGAGGATGGCGGGGTCGTCGGCGCCTGATAAACCGCTTTCGCGAGCAAGCTCGCTCCCACAGGGTAATGCGCCATTTTCGAGTTAGCGCAATACCTGTGGGAGCGAGCTTGCTCGCGAAGAGGCCCGCCCAGACACTGCACTCCCACGGCAAAACCCTCAACCCCCACAGTCTGCGCTACCATGCTGGGCCGGACGCGGCAGCCTGCTGCGCGCAGGAGTCAGCATGGCCCATCCGTTTGAAACCCTCACACCCGACCTCGTACTCGATGCCGTAGAAAGCATCGGGTTCCTGAGCGATGCGCGCATTCTGGCGCTCAATAGCTACGAAAACCGCGTCTATCAGGTCGGCATCGAAGACTCCGAGCCGCTGATCGCGAAGTTCTACCGACCGCAACGCTGGACCAACGAAGCCATCCTCGAAGAACACAAGTTCACCTTCGAACTGGCCGACGTCGACATCCCGGTAGTCGCGCCGATGATCCACAACGGCGAAACCCTGCACGAGCACGCAGGCTTCCGTTTCACCCTGTTCCCTCGTCGTGGCGGCCGAGCGCCGGAGCCGGGCAATCTTGATCAGTTGTATCGGCTCGGTCAGTTGCTTGGACGTATCCACGCAGTCGGCGCGACCAAGCCGTTCGAACACCGCGAAGCCCTTGCCGTGCAGAACTTCGGCCATGCCTCGCTGAAAACTTTGCTCGATGGCAACTTCATCCCCAAGAGTCTGCTGCCGGCCTACGAATCGGTGGCACGCGATCTGCTCAAGCGTGTGGAAGATGTCTACGCCAACACGCCGCACCAGAACATCCGCATGCACGGCGACTGCCACCCCGGCAACATGATGTGCCGCGACGAGATGTTCCACATCGTCGACCTCGACGACTGCCGCATGGGCCCGGCGGTGCAGGATATCTGGATGATGCTCGCCGGCGACCGACAGGAATGCCTGGGGCAATTGTCGGAATTGATGGACGGCTACAACGAGTTTCACGATTTCGACCCGCGTGAACTGGCACTGATCGAACCACTGCGCGCGCTGCGCCTGATGCACTACAGCGCCTGGCTGGCGCGACGCTGGGATGACCCGGCGTTCCCGCACAGCTTTCCGTGGTTTGGTACGGAACGTTATTGGGGCGATCAGGTGCTGGCGTTGCGTGAGCAATTGTCGGCGCTCAATGAAGAACCGCTGAAACTCTTCTGATTCACCACGAATCCTGTGGGAGCGAGCTTGCTCGCGAAGGCGTCATGTCAGTCAACATGTGTGTTGAATGTCAGCCTGCATTCGCGAGCAAGCTCGCTCCCACATTGGTTCTGTGTTCACACATTACTGACCAATCAGGTCAGGCACTCGTAGACAAATCTCCTTACAATCCCTTCTTTTGTTAGCTGCCTAAGCAAGGATTCTGCATGCAAGCTGCCAACCCGCGTCGCGGGTACATCCTGGGCCTGAGTGCCTACATCATCTGGGGCCTGTTCCCGATCTATTTCAAAGCCATCGCTGAAGTACCGGCAGTCGAGATCATCATCCATCGGGTGCTGTGGTCGGCGCTGTTCGGCGCGCTGCTGCTGATGGTCTGGAAGCACCCGGGCTGGTTGCGCGAATTGCTCGACAACCCGAAACGGCTGGCGATTCTGGCGCTGAGCGGCACGTTGATCGCGGCCAACTGGCTGACCTATGTGTGGTCGGTGAACAACGGGCGCATGCTCGAAGCGAGCCTCGGTTACTACATCAACCCGTTGGTGAACGTGTTGCTGGGGATGCTGATTCTCGGCGAGCGTCTGCGCCGCATGCAGTGGTTCGCAGTTGGGCTCGCGGCGATCGGTGTGGCGCAGCAGGTGTGGCAAGTCGGTAGTCTGCCGTGGGTATCACTGGTGCTCGCGCTGACGTTCGGGTTCTACGGCTTGATCCGCAAACAGGCGCCGGTCAAAGCATTGCCGGGGCTGGTGGTGGAAACCTGGATGCTGGTGCCGATTGCCATCGCGTGGTTGCTGTTCAATCAAACCGCGACCAGCGCTCAGCCTGAGTTCTGGACGACTTCGCAAGCGTGGTGGCTGGTCGCAGCAGGCCCGGTGACATTGATTCCGCTGGTGTGTTTCAACGCAGCAACCCGGCATTTGCCCTACACCACAATCGGCTTCCTGCAATACATCGCGCCAACGCTGGTGTTGTTGCAAGCGGTGCTGTTGTTCGGTGAACACATGTCGTCGAGCACGTTGATCGCTTTCGCCTTTATTTGGGCCGGTCTCGCCGTTTACAGCGTCGATGCGTGGATAAGTTTGCGTCGCCGCAGCTGATCAAAAAACGCACAAACACCTACAGGCCACGGCGTTAGTGGCCTGCAGCGTTCCTTCCCAAGGTTATCCACAGCGTGATCCCCGCCGTTTGTGCGCAAGTCACTGAATACTGGCGGTTTTTTGATCAACTCGCGCAAAGCCACGAAAGACGTGGCCTAGAGGGTAGTCTCTACAGGTTATCCACAGGCAGGTGCACGTTTAAACTGGATAACCTGATCAGCGTTAAACCTCTGTGCGTAACACCAGATCCACCATCAAATCATCCGCTAGGGTTTCCAGGCGCGACTGCAAGACATCCAGCGACAAAGTCAACGGCACCGCAAGAATCGCTTCGGCGTGGAACAGCGGCTCGCTGCTCATCGGTGCCGGGCGCACTTCGGTCACCAGCCGTTCAAGGTTGACGCCCTGCTCGCTCAGCAGGCGAGTGATGTCGCGCACAATCCCCGGGCGGTCATTGCCCACCAACTCCATCGCGATGGGTTTCCAGGTGCAGGACTGCTCGATTCCGCTTTCGGCGATCAACACGCGAATGCCATGAGTCGACAGTGCTTGTAGGGAATCGACTAATTCGTCGTAAGCCTCCGCCGGTACGCCCACCCGAAGAATCCCGGCGAACTGCCCGGCCATCCGCGACATACGGCTTTCCAGCCAGTTACCGCCATGCTCGGCGATGCATTGGGCGATGCGCTCGACCTGCCCGGGTCTGTCCGGAGCAAAAACGGTGAGTACGAGATGGTTCATGGCGCAGCCCTCTTGTCATGACTTTTGTTATAGAAGATCAAGTATAGGCAAGGGCCGGTTTCGCGCTGCATCGCCTGGGCAGCTTCCGAATGAGGGCAGCGCCGATCTTCCCGACAGAACAAATCGTGTACAACTTTCGATATTTAACTGGAACAATCCAATGGTTTTTTGAGAACATCCTGTTCCGCTCCGTGACCGCAATGCGTCATGGGGTCGCAGAACGACGTAATTAGTCTGATTTTCACAAGCGCAACTCATCATGTAGTATGCCGCAGCGCGCACTACATAACGCTGGATCGATGTCTGCCCAAGGCAAGTTCGCAACCCTGAAAGCCCCGTCAGCAAGGCCCCAAGCCGTTGATTGGTCCCAGCCCAGCCGCCAGCAATGGCATGTACTGGTCGGCAGGTTTGTGGTTTAAATGGCCCGGGGCTTCATTGGTAAATTGAAGAGCTGAAAAGCGAAATAGCTGAGCAGAGTTAGTGATGGTATGAGTGTAGTGTTTGTATTGTGTGTGATTCAGGTTGTATATGTGGTTGGTCGACTTATTTTT
>NZ_JBIWAL010000001.1:37363-94158 GCF_044760045.1 Pseudomonas sp. NPDC098747
ACAACGAAGCCATTCCCGGTACCGGCCTCACCGCCGACAAATTCTGGGAAGGTGCCGACAAGGTCATTCACGACCTGGCACCGAAGAACAAAGCCCTACTCGCCAAACGCGATGACTTCCAGGCTCGCATTGATGCCTGGCATCAGGAACACGCGGGCCAGGCGCACGACGCCGTGGCCTATAAAGCCTTCCTGCAAGAAATCGGTTATCTGCTGCCAGAAGCGGCTGATTTCCAGGCAACGACGCAAAACGTCGATGACGAAATCGCCCGTACCGCCGGCCCGCAACTGGTTGTGCCGGTGATGAATGCGCGCTTTGCCCTCAACGCCTCGAACGCCCGCTGGGGTTCGCTGTACGACGCCCTCTACGGCACCGACGCGATCAGCGAAGACGGTGGCGCGGAAAAAGGCAAAGGCTACAACAAGGTGCGTGGCGACAAAGTCATCGCCTTCGCCCGTGCGTTCCTCGACGAAGCCGCGCCACTGGCTGCCGGCTCTCATGTCGATTCGACCGGCTACAAGATCGCTGACGGCAAACTCGTGGTCACCCTCAAGGGCGGCAGCAACAGCGGCCTGCGCGACGACGCTCAACTGATCGGCTTCCAGGGCGATTCCAATGCCCCGATCGCGATCCTGCTGAAAAACAACGGTCTGCATTTCGAAATCCAGATCGATGCCAGCACCCCGGTAGGCCAGACTGACGCTGCCGGCGTCAAAGACGTGCTGATGGAAGCGGCGCTGACCACCATCATGGACTGCGAAGACTCCGTGGCTGCCGTCGATGCCGACGACAAAGTGGTGATCTACCGCAACTGGCTCGGCCTGATGAAGGGCGATCTGTCGGAAGAAGTCGCCAAGGGCGGCCAGACTTTCACTCGCACTATGAACCCGGACCGCAGCTACACCACGGTCGATGGCGGTGAAGTAACCCTGCATGGCCGCTCGCTGTTGTTCGTGCGCAACGTCGGTCACCTGATGACCATCAACGCGATCCTCGACAAAGACGGCAACGAAGTGCCGGAAGGCATCCTCGACGGTCTGATCACTTGCCTCGCGGCAATGCACAACCTCAACGGCAACACCTCGCGCAAGAACACTCGCACTGGCTCCGTCTACATCGTTAAACCGAAGATGCACGGCCCGGAAGAAGCGGCGTTCACCAACGAGCTGTTCGGTCGTATCGAAGACGTGCTCGGCTTGAAACGCAACACCCTGAAAGTCGGGATCATGGACGAGGAGCGCCGTACCACGGTCAACCTCAAGGCCTGCATCAAGGCGGCCAGCGAGCGCGTGGTATTCATCAACACCGGTTTCCTCGACCGCACCGGCGACGAAATCCACACCTCCATGGAAGCCGGCCCGGTTGTGCGCAAGGCGGATATGAAGGCGGAAAAATGGATCGGCGCCTACGAAAACTGGAACGTCGATATCGGTCTGAGCACTGGCCTGCAAGGTCGTGCACAAATCGGTAAAGGCATGTGGGCAATGCCCGACCTGATGGCGGCGATGCTCGAACAGAAAATCGCTCACCCGATGGCCGGCGCCAACACCGCTTGGGTGCCATCGCCGACCGCCGCCGCGCTGCACGCGCTGCACTACCACAAGGTCGACGTGTTCGCCCGTCAGGCCGAGTTGGCCAAACGCGCTCGCGCCTCGGTGGACGACATCCTGACCATCCCGCTGGCGGTCAACCCGAACTGGACGCCAGAGCAGATCAAGAACGAACTGGACAACAACTCCCAGGGTATTCTCGGCTACGTGGTGCGCTGGATCGACCAGGGTGTTGGTTGCTCGAAAGTGCCGGACATCAATGACGTCGGCCTGATGGAAGACCGTGCAACGCTGCGTATCTCCAGCCAGCACATCGCCAACTGGCTGCGCCACGGTATCGTCACCGAAGCGCAAGTGATGGAAAGCCTCAAGCGCATGGCGCCGGTGGTTGATCGTCAGAACGCCAACGACTCGCTATACCGTCCGCTGGCACCGAACTTCGACAGCAACATCGCCTTCCAGGCGGCGGTCGAACTGGTGATTAAAGGCACCAAACAGCCGAACGGTTATACCGAGCCGGTCCTGCACCGTCGTCGTCGCGAGTTCAAGGCTGCCAACGGCCTGTAATTTTGCGTAGATGCCGGACATGAAAAAGCCCTGATCGAAAGATCAGGGCTTTTTTTTGGGTTCGGTTTGGCATTTGTGGTGTGGCTGGGATCCTACCCCCTCACCCCAGTCCTCCCGAAACGTCGGACCGCCCCCAAGGGGGCGAGGGGGAAGGGAGCCAATCTTCATGCTGTTCAAACCGGAGCTCGACCGAAAACTTTCAGGTCGGTGTACCTCGAACATTCACCGCGGTCAGTCCCCTCTCCCCCCGGGAGAGGGCTAGGGTGAGGGGCTTCTAGGGCTCAATCCCCAATTCATGCTTCACCAACCCCAGCAACTTGCCCGTATCAATCGGCTTGAGCAGAAAGTCCACAACACTCAAATGCATCGCCGCGATCGCGTCCTTCACATCAGCATCACCCGACACAATGATGATCGGCATCGCCGCCCTCACCGATTCGCGCACCTGACGAATCAGATCCAGCCCGTCGATATTGCCCATGCGCAAGTCAGTGATGACCAGCCCGATCGAAGGTTTCTCATCCAGCATTTTCAGTGCAGTTTCGCCACTGGCGGCGGTCATGCAGCGAATGCCGTCCAACGCCAGAATCTCCGCGAGCAGCTCGCGGGCGTCCTTGTCGTCATCGACGATCAGTACGCGCTGCGGCGGCAGGTCGGGTTCGAGCATGACAGCGCTGAGCGCTTCACGCTCGGCGTCGCTCAAAATATCGTGGTCGGACATGGCGTTCTCTACGTTTCCAAATCAATCACCTGGCACAGTCGTCAGACATCGCTAAGCAGAACTTCAATGTGCACTTCGTCGGATTTATTTCCAATAGCTGAGCGTGCGAATTTCCGACTGAATTTGTAGGTCACTTCCCAAATACGCCCAACGGCATCGCCAACCTAGACTTACGTCCAATGGGCACCCCGGCCGCAGGGGTCGACCATGGCTGCAACGATCCGACAACAACAATTCGAAAAAGACTGCGGTAATGGTTATGAGTAAAGCGGACGCCTTCACCCAGGCAGGGAAAACCGCGGTGTTGCAGAACATTCAGGGCACTCTGCAATTCCTCCAGCGCTTCCCGCCCTTCAATCAGATGGAACACGCCCACCTCGCCTACCTGGTGGAGCAGTGCCAGTTGCGCTTCTACGGTCAGGGCGAGAGCATCATCAAACCCGCCGACGGCCCGGTGGACCATTTCTACATCGTCAAACAGGGCCGCGTGGTCGGCGAACGTCCGCACACGGCCAAGGGCGGCACTGAGACCACGTTTGAAATCACCACTGGCGAATGCTTTCCATTGGCTGCGTTGCTGGGTGAGCGGGCAACGCGCACCGAGCATCTGGCCGGTGAAGATACTTTCTGCCTGCAACTGAACAAACAGGCATTCATCAAACTGTTCGCCCTCTCCAACACCTTTCGCGACTTCGCCTTGCGCGGGGTCAGCAGCCTGCTTGATCAGGTCAATCAGCAAGTCCAGCAGAAAGCCGTGGAAAATCTCGGCACCCAGTACTCGCTGAACACCCGCCTCGGCGAGTTGGCGATGCGCCATCCGGTGACATGCAGCCCCGAAACACCACTGCGTGAAGCGGTGAAGTTGATGCACGAGCAACAGGTCGGCAGCATCGTCGCGGTGGATGAGCAGAAGGCGCCGCTGGGCATTTTCACTCTGCGCGATCTGCGCCACGTGGTGGCCGAAGGCGTCGGCGATTTCAGCGAAGCCATCGAGCGCCACATGACCCGAGCGCCGTTCTATCTTTCACCGGATCACAGCGCCTTCGATGCCGCGATTGCCATGACCGAACGGCACATCGCCCACGTCTGTCTGGTCAAGGATCAGCGCCTGTGTGGCGTGGTGTCCGAACGCGATCTGTTTTCCCTGCAACGGGTGGATTTGGTGCATCTGGCCCGGACCATCCGCAGCGCTCAACGCGTCGAACAACTGGTGACCCTGCGCGGCGAAATCGGCCAATTGGTCGAGCGCATGCTGGCTCACGGTGCGTCCTCGACGCAGATCACGCACATCATCACCCTGCTCAACGATCACACCGTGTGCCGGGTGATCGAACTGACCCTCGCGGAACGAGGTGATCCCGGCGTGCCGTTCAGTTGGCTGTGTTTCGGCAGTGAAGGCCGGCGCGAGCAAACGCTGCACACCGATCAGGACAACGGCATTCTGTTTGACGCACGCGATGCGGCGCATGCAGCGGAGATTCGCGGCAAGCTGCTGCCGATTGCCCAGCAGATCAACCAGAGCCTGGCGCTGTGCGGCTTCACGCTGTGCAAGGGCAACATCATGGCCGGCAACCCCGAACTGTGCCTGTCCCGGGCGGAATGGGCACGGCGTTTTGCTTCGTTTATTCGTGAGGCGACGCCAGAGAACCTGCTGGGGTCGAGCATCTATTTCGATCTGCGCGTGGTATGGGGCGATGAACAGGGCTGCGCGCAATTGCGCCGGGGGATTCTCGACCAGGTCGGCGACAACCGTTTGTTCCAGCGCATGATGGCCGACAACGCCCTGCGCAATCGCCCGCCAGTGGGGCGCTTCCGCGAGTTTGTACTGGCGCGCAAGAACGGCGAAAAAGCCACCCTCGATCTGAAAGTCCAGGGCTTGACGCCGTTCGTGGATGGCGCCCGATTGCTGGCGCTGGCCAACGGCATCGATACCAACAATACGTTGGAACGCTTCCGTCAGTTGGTGGAGAAGGAAATCATCGAGCGACTCGACGGCGCGGCCTATGAAGAGGCTTATCACTTCATTCAGCAAACGCGCATGCAGCAGCATCAGATCCAGAGCCGGGAGAACCTGCCGTATTCCAACCGGGTCGATCCCGACAGCCTCAACCATCTGGACCGGCGCATCCTGCGTGAATCCCTGCGTCAGGCCCAACGCCTGCAAAGCAGCCTGACGTTACGGTATCAGTTATGAGCCTGTTTTCGTGGCTGCGTCCGGCCGGCCCGGTAGTACCGGCGGATCTACAACAACGTCTGGCGAAGCTGCCGGCGATCCATGAGCTGGGCGATTGCAGCCTGCGCGAACAACGCTGGGTGGTGCTCGACCTGGAAACCAGCGGGCTGAACCTGAACAAGGATCGGCTGTTGTCGATTGGCGCCGTGGTGATCGAGGACGGTGCCATCGACTTCAGCCAGCAGTTCGAACGCACGCTGCAATGCCCGCAGGTGAAACTCGGCCCCAGCGTGTTGATTCATGGCCTGGGGCCGAATGCGATTGCCGCCGGCAGCGACCCCGCCGAGACGCTGGTGGAGTTCATGGAGTTTGTCGGTGACAGCCCGGTGTTGGCGTTTCATGCACCGTTCGATCAGCACATGCTCGGGCGGGCGCTGAAGGAACATCTGGGGCACAAACTGCAGCATGTGTTTCTGGATGTCGCCGACATTGCGCCGCTGGTGTGCCCACAGGCGAACATTCGCGAGGCCGGGCTGGATGAATGGATCGACTGGTTCAAGCTTGAGGTGTTTGAGCGACATAACGCGAGTGCTGATGCGCTGGCGACGGCGGAACTGGCGTTGATACTTTTCAGTCGGGCGCGGGTGCAGCAGATTCATAGTCCGCTGAACTTGCAGCAGCGCTTGAGCCAGTGGAAGCGCCGGCAGCAGGCGCCTTCTTTCTAGACCTTCTTCAAAATCAAAAGCCCCTCATCGGAACGCCGCCCGCCCAGCCCTCTCCCCGAGGGAGAGGGGGCCGACCGAGGTGTCTTGAGCTATCCATTGACCTGAAAGTACGCGGCGATTATGGATTAGCCACGGCATCAGATCTGGGCCGATCATGGATTCGGCACAGCCCGTTCAGGTCGGCGTATTTCTGAAGCATCCCCCAATCAGTTCCCTCTACCTCTGGGAGAGGGCTAGGGTGAGGGCCGCCGTTGCCGTTGACCGCCAACCCGACCAGTGGCCAATTGCTAACCATTCCCACCTCTGCCACAATCGCGAACAATTCGCGTTAGTTAATATTTCCCAATCGGTGATGTCCGGTGTCGTCAGTCCCAAGCCCTCACAGTGAGCTCGTCGGTGCGATGTATCGCGACCATCGCGGTTGGCTGCTGGCGTGGCTGCGGCGCAATGTGGCGTGTCCGCAGAGGGCCGACGACCTGAGCCAGGACACTTTCGTGCGTTTGCTCGGCCGCGATGAACTGCTGACACCGCGCGAGCCCCGGGCCTTTCTGGTAGCAATCGCCAAAGGGCTGCTGTTCGACTACTTCCGCCGCGCGGCGCTCGAACAGGCCTACCTCACCGAACTGATGCTGATCCCCGAAGGCGAGCATCCGTCGGTCGAAGAACAGCAACTGATCCTCGAAGACCTCAAGGCCATCGACCGCCTGCTCGGCAAATTGTCGACCAAGGCCCGCGCCGCTTTCCTTTATAACCGCCTCGATGGCTTCGGCCATGCCGAGATCGCCCAGAAGCTCGGCGTATCGGTACCGCGCGTGCGCCAGTATCTCGCGCAAGGCATTCGTCAGTGCTACATCGCGCTGTACGGTGAGCCGATATGAGCCCGGCCAGTTCCAGACCAGTTCCAGCGCATGTGCTGGACGCGGCGATTGCCTGGCAACTGACTCTCGATTCCAGCAGTCCGCTGGAGCGTGAAGAATTCGCCAAGTGGCATGCGGCCCATGAAGAACATGCCCGCGCCTGGCGCCAGTTGGGCATGCTCGATCAGCGCTTCAGCGTCGCCAAAGGGCCGGCCCGCAGTGCGTTGCTGCAGTCGCGCGAAAGCATTCGCCGCCGCGTACGCAAATTGGGGAGTGGTGTGGCCAGCGTTGTCGCGGTGGTGGGTCTGGCCTTGTTTGCCGGTGAACGCTATCTGCCGCTGGATTACTGGCTGGCCGACCAGCGTACCGCCACCGGCGAACAGCGCACTGTGCGGTTGGCCGACGGCACTTTGCTCAACCTAAATACCCACAGCGCGGTGGACGTGCGTTTCGATGACAAGCAGCGCCTGATTGTTTTGCAGGAAGGCGAAATCCTCATCGAAACCGCTCACGGCGACACGCGACCTTTTATTGTCGAGACCCGTGAGGGCAGCATGCGCGCGCTCGGTACACGGTTTCTGGTCAAGCGCGAGGAACAAGGCACGCGCCTTAGCGTGCTGCAGTCGGCCGTGGCAGCACACACACAGTCGAATCCTGAAGAACAAATCCTGCGCGAGGGCCAGCAAGTGCTGCTGCGCAGTGACGGGCTAGACTCGATTGTCGCCCTCAATCCCGGCGCGGATGCCTGGACGCGCGGGATGCTGGTGGTCGACAACGCGCGACTGAGCGATCTGGTGCATGAACTGGGTCGCTATCGCCGCGGGCATTTGGGTGTGGCACCGGAAGTGGCCGATTTGCGCATTACCGGCAGCTTCCCATTGCATGACACTGATAAAGCCCTGAGTGCGCTGCTGCCGACCCTGCCGGTGCAGATTGAGCAGCACACGCCGTATTGGGTCACCGTCGCGAAGGCTGAGCCAAAGCCTGATTGATGCGGTGCCTGAGCGGCCGCCATCGCTGGCAAGCCAGCTCCCACAGGATTCTGCGGTAAACGTTAATACTGAGTACAGCAATGGAAACTGTGGGAGCTGGCTTGCCAGCGATGAGGCCGCCAGCTGCTTAAAAAAACAAGGGTTGCCCCAAGCATCAGCAGCCCCACTTCAAGTAAATCGAAATTATTTTCATCCAGCCCTATCACTTTTTGATTTTCATCCGGCACACAGGCAATTGAGAAATATTTTCATTCAGGAGCCGCCGTATGTCCCGTTCGCTAGACACCTTGTTGCGCCCCAGTCTGTTGGCAGTCGCCATCGCGCTCAGCGCGCCGCTGATCAGCAGCCCGTTGCTCGCCGCTGAACAAGCGTCCAGCGTTCGCGCGTACAACCTGCCGGCCGCGCCGCTGTCGACCACACTGAACCAGATCGCCAGCCAGGGCGGCCTCGCGCTGTCGCTGAACCCGGCGCTGGCGGCGGGCAAGACCTCGGCGCCCGTGAGCGGCCAGTACGACGCCGCCGGCGCTTTGCGTGTGGCCCTGCGTGGCACCGGCCTGCAACTGGAACAAAGCAGCACCGGCACGTACACATTGGTGGCCGTACCGGAAGGCGTGATGGCGCTGCCGGAAACATCGGTCATCGGTGTGGAAAACCTGGAAACAGCCTGGAGCCCGGTTGAAGGCTACACCGCCACCCGCACCGCCGCCGGCAGCAAAACCGACACCGCGCTGGCCGAAGCGCCACGTTCGATCTCGATCGCCACCCGCCAGCAAATGGAAGACCGTGGCGTGCACAGCCTCGATGATGCCGTGCGCTACATGCCGGGCATCACCGCCAGCAGCTACGGCAGCGACACCCGCGCCGACTGGCTGCGCGTGCGCGGCTTCGAACCGACCCAGTTCCTCGATGGCCTGCCGCTGCCAAAAGGCGTATACGCCAACCCGAAACAGGAAACCTGGAACCTCGACCGCCTCGCCCTGCTGCGCGGCCCGGCTTCGTCCGTCTACGGCCAGACCCCTCCGGGCGGTTTGCTGGACATGGTCAGCCGTCGCCCAAGCGATGTCGCCAGCAGCGATGTTCAGTTGCAGTACGGCAGCGACAATCATCGCCAGATCAACTTCGCCAGCACTGGCAAGATCGACGAGGCCGGTCAATTTCTGTATGGCATCAGCGGCGTGGTGCGTGATGGCGGGACACAGATCGACCACATCGATGACAAGCGCTACAACATTGCGCCGAGCCTGACGTGGAACATCGACGAAGACACCAGGCTCACCCTGTTGAGCCAGTTCACCCGAGACGATACCGGCGTCACCAGTCAGTTCTACCCGATCCAGGGCACCAAGATCGACATGCCGTTCGGCAAGATTTCCCACCACAAGAACCTCGGCGATCCTGACTACGATTTCTACGACCGTACCTACTACGCACTTGGCTATGCCTTTGAACATCGCCTCAACGACGTGTGGCAGTTCAAGCAGAACCTGCGCTACACCAAGTCGGATCTGTCGTTCCAGACCGTGACCGTCAACAGCTACAACACGCAATTCGCCGGTTACACGGTTGACGATCAAGGCAACGTTGGTCGCGGTACCACCAACGTCGATGAGGACATCAGCCAGTTCGCCGTGGACAACAACTTCCAGGCCGACTTCACCACTGGCGATATCCGCCATACCCTGCTGCTCGGTCTGGATCATCAGCGCAGCAACACTAATTACACGTCGATCTTCGGCACCGCGCCGAGTATCAACGTCAACAACCCGATCTACGGCCAGCCAATCGTGCGTCCGGCGCGCTCCACTGCGTTCTACGACTACAACCAGAAGACCTACCAGACTGGTCTGTACGTGCAGGATCAAATGGCCCTCGATCAATGGCGCCTGACCCTCGGCGGCCGTGAAGACTGGGTGCACACCAGCACTCAGTTCATCAACAAGGGCGACGCCACCAACACCCAGCGCGACAAGGCGTTCAGCGGCAATGCGGCGCTCAGCTATGTATTCGACTCGGGCTTCGTGCCGTACCTGTCGTACGCCGAATCCTTCCAGCCGACCACTGGCGCCGACGCAACGTCCACCGGTTCGCTCAAGCCAACCGAAGGCAAGCAATGGGAACTGGGGATCAAGTACCAGCCGCCGGGCAGCAAAACCCTGCTGAGCGCCGCTATATATGACCTCACCCAGAAAAACGTCGCGGTCAACACCTTCGTCGACGGCGTATCGATCACCAGCCAGACCGGCGAAGTGAAAGTCAAAGGCCTGGAGCTGGAGGCGGTTTCCGACGTCACCGAGAACCTGAAAGTCATCGCCGCCTACACCCTGGCCAAGTCCGAAGTGCAGAAAGGCGCCGATAAAGGCAATCGCCTGCAACTGATGCCGAACCAGCAGGCTTCGTTGTGGACCGACTACACCTGGCACACCGGTGTGCTTGATGGTTTCGGCGTGGGTGCCGGCGTGCGTTATACCGGCAACACCTACGGTGACAAAGCCAACACCTGGCTGGGCAAGGCGGATGCTTACACCGTGTTCGACGCGAGCGTGCATTACGACCTCGGCCGCTTGGACAACAGCCTCAAAGGTGCATCGCTGGCACTCAACGCGACCAACCTGTTCGACAAGGAATACATTTCCACCTGCGACAGCTTCTACTGCTACTACGGCGACACGCGCAGTGTCGTCGCCAGCGCCACTTACAAGTGGTAAGCGACTGAGCTGAAACAGGCCCTTTACCCTCTGCAAGGGCCTCTTCGCGAGCAAGCTCGCTCCCACAGGATTTGCGCCTTTTCAAAAATGGCGCATGACTCTGTGGGAGCGAGCTTGCTCGCGAAGACGGCCTGTCAGACGACAAAGATCCGTCTCCTGTGGACGGCTTTGGTGTTTTTGAAGGTCATGAAATGAAAAGCAAAACAATCCGCCGCTGGTCGTTCATCCACACCTGGACCAGCCTGATCTGCACCGTGTTTTTGCTGATGCTGGCCCTGACCGGTTTGCCGTTGATCTTCCATCACGAGATCGAACACGCGCTGGGCGATGCGCCCGAGATGCGCGAGATGCCGGCCGACACGCCGCACCTGAATCTGGCGCAACTGGTGCAAGCCGCCGAAAAACATCGCCCTGACGACGTCGTGCAGTACTTCGGTTTCGAAGACGATGAGCCGAACGCCGTGCTGACGATCATGGCGAAAACCGCCGGCACCGAGCCGAACTCCTCGCACACCTTCATGCTCGATGCGCGCACCGGCGAAGCGCTGGAGACCCCTTCGGCCAACGGCGGTTTGATGCTTTTTATCCTGCGCCTGCACGTCGACATGTTCGCCGGGCTGCCGGGCAAACTGCTGCTGGCGTTCATGGGTTTGCTGTTCGTAGTCGCGATTGTTTCGGGGACGGTGTTGTACCTGCCGTTCATGCGCCGGTTGAAATTCGGCACCGTGCGCCAGGATAAATCCACGCGCCTGCGCTGGCTCGACCTGCATAACCTGATCGGCGTCGTCACCCTGACGTGGGCTCTGGTGGTGGGCGTAACCGGCGTGATCAGCGCCTGCGCCGATCTGCTCATCGCGGCCTGGCGCAACGATGCACTGACCGCACTGATCGCTCCTTATCGCGATGCACCGCCACTGACGCACCTGGCGCCGGCCACCCGCTTGATCGACATCGCCAGCGAAGTCGCCCCCGGCATGAAGCCGGATTTTATTGCCTTCCCCGGCACACGCTTTTCCAGTGAGCACCATTATTCGGTGTTCATGAAGGGCGGCACGCATTTGACGTCGCACCTGCTGACGCCTGTGCTGATCGACGCCACCACCCTGAAAGTCACCGCCGTGGCCGAACGCCCGTGGTACATGGACGCCATGGGCATGTCGCAGCCGCTGCACTTTGGCGACTACGGCGGCATGCCGATGAAAATCCTCTGGGCAGCGCTCGATGTGCTGACAATCATCGTGCTCGGCAGTGGCGTGTACCTTTGGATAGTGCGACGCAGGGCGGCCAAGCCTGTGCTGGAAACGGCGGAGGCCTCTGCATGAAGCCGCGTCAGTCGAATTTCTGGAAGGTGTTCAGCACGCCGCTGGTGATTGCGCTGCTGAGTGCGGCGGGATTATTTGCGGCGTTGTTGGGGGATGGCATCTGGGATGCGTTGAGCTGGGTAGGGCTGGGTGTTCCGGCCTTTTTGGCGATGAAGGGATTGCTGCGGCGCGGGTGATTTTTATGTTGCCGGGGATGACCTCATCGCTGGCAAGCCAGCTCCCACAGTGATCTCCAGTGAACCCGGAATGTATGTGTGTGTTGACCACAAAACCTGTTAGAGCTGGCTCCCATGGCGATCTCCAGTGACCCCGGAATGTGTGTTGACCATAAAACCTGTGGGAGCTGGCTTGCCAGCGATGGCGATCTCCAGTGCACCATCAAATCCCTCGCCAGCCATGCGGGTTCTGACTAGTCTGACCTCCTGTTCTTCGACGACCACCGAGGTTTGCCAATGTCCGCTCCCAGCATGACCCTGTTCCACAACACGCTCTCCCCGTTCGTACGCAAAGTGATGGTGTTGCTGCACGAGACCGGTCAGCAGGATCGCGTTGCGTTGCAGGACTGTGTCCTCAGCCCGGTCAGCCCGGACGCGGCACTCAACGCTGACAACCCATTGGGAAAAATCCCGGCCCTACGCCTGGCCGACGGCAACGTCATCCATGACAGCCGCGTCATCCTCGAATACCTCGATCACCAGCATGTTGGCAACCCGCTGATCCCCCGCGAAGGCTCGGCCCGCTGGCGGCGCCTGACCCTGGCCTCGATGGCCGACGGGATCATGGATGCTTCGGTGATGGTGCGTTATGAGCTGGTGCTACGCGCGCCAGAGAAACACTGGGACGAATGGCTCGAAGCGCAACGCGAGAAAATCCGCCGCACCCTGAATCTGCTGGAGAACGACGCCATCGCCGAGCTGACCAGCCACTTCGACATCGCCGCGATCAGCGTGGCCTGTGCCCTGGGTTATCTCGACCTGCGCTTCCCGGATCTGGGCTGGCGCGAGGCCAACCCGCAACTGGCCAACTGGTTCTTTGAAGTCAGTCAGCGACCGTCCATGATCGCGACCATGCCCAAGCCTTAAATCTGCGGTGCCTGTTCCGGCCTCATCGCTGGCAAGCCAGCTCCCACAGTGGATTTGGGTGAAACAGAGATATCTGTTTCATCACAGGACCTATGGGAGCTGGATGTGACAAAGAAATCTGTTACACCACAGATCCTGCGGGATCCGGGGGTGACAGAAAGATCTGCTACACCACCGCTCCTGTGGGATCCGGGGGTGACAGAAAGATCTGCTACACCGCCGCTCCTGTGGGAGCTGGCTTGCCAGCGATGGTACCCACTCGGTTCCACAGGCAAAAACCCGATAATCCGCGTCACCAACTCATCCTTCCACCGCTGATCCTCACGCAAGCCCAGCGACCGGCTCATTGCATCGCCTCCACATCAAACTCCAGCGGTTTGGCGGGTTTCTGCCCGATCCCGTACCAATCCAGTTTACGCGTCAGCACCATGAACACACCCAGCAAGCCAAACAGCAGCAGCGAGCCCATCAGCAGCGCGTAATCCTCGGCACTGAGCAAGCCATAGAGCAAGCCATACAACGCCGCCAACCCCGCCGAAAAACTCAGACCGTGACGCACGCTGTGCAGCACATGGCAGACATAGAACCCGATCAACAACACACAACCGCTGGCCGACAGCAGATACGCCGGGCCAAAGCCGATGTGTTCCGACAGCGACAGCAACAACAGATAAAAGAACGCCAGCGCCACACCCACCAACGCGTACTGCACCGGGTGCACCGCCAGGCTCTTGAGCACTTCGAACAGGAAGAAACCGGCGAACGTCAGCACGATGAACAGCAATGCATATTTGATCGCCCGGTCGCTTTTCAGGTACTGATCCACCGGGTCGATGAAGCTCACGCCAAAGCTGCGGCCATTGAACGCGTCACAATCTTTGCTGCTGATACAGCGGCTCATGGCGTCCTGCAGGTTGGTGGAGAAGAACGTGGTCTGCCAATCGGCGCTGAAACCGGCGTCACTGATTTCGCGTTTGGCCGGCAGGAAGTTGCCGATAAAACTCGGATGCGGCCAGTTGGCGGTGAGGCTTACGCTGCTGCTCTTGCCCACCGGCAGCACTTGCAGGGAACCGGTGCCTTGCAGGCGCAGGTCGAAGCCGAACGCCAGTTCCGTGGTTTTGCTGGTGTCGAGCAGCGGCAGCGTCACCCGTACGCCTTCGCCGAGCCAACCGACCTGCGTACCGGGCACGAAGTCCAGGCGCTGGCCGTCGAGTTCAAGTTTCAAGGCGTTTTCGATGCCGCGAATGTCGCTGATGCCGACCGCGAGAAACGGTGCATCGAACTGGTAGTCGACGAAGTCTTCCTTGATGCCCAATTGCGCCGGCAGGGAGAAATGCCCGTTGATGCGGTTATCGGCGTGGAACAGCCGCGCCTCGTAAATACCCCGGGCGCGCAGTTCGGTTTGCACCTGACCATCGAGTTCGAAGCGTTCCGGCAGGAAGTACAAACGCCCGCGCTCTTCGCCCGGTTCGTCGTAACGCTTATTGGTTTTGTCGTTGATTTTCCAGTTGTGCACCACTTTGCGATACGGCACCACCATCACCGGCCCGCTCAGTTGTTGGCTGTAACTGGAGCTGCGGGCGATGTCTTCGAGCACACCGTCACGCAGTTGCTGGCGATCATCGATGACGCCGTCGATCATCAGCAACGGCACCAGCAACAGCAGGATCAACAGGCCAATGGCCCCGAATTTTATGGTCAGATTCTTGTTCATGGGACTCTCCCTGTTTTGATGGGCAGAGTCTGGTTGGGCTGTGTGGGGGGAATGTGGGGGAAGTATGGAGATTGTGTGGAGACATTAGCGGCCCTATCGCGCCTCGGTTTCAGGACAGACGCAGTTTCACTTCCACACCACCCTCAACATTGCGAATGCTCATCGAACCGCCATGCAACTTGACCACTTCTTCAACGAAGTTCAGCCCAAGCCCGGTGCTCTTGCGCCCACTGTCCGGACGCGGCAGCGAGTAAAAACGTTCGGTCAAACGCGGTAAGGCGTAATCAGGAATCGGCGCTGTTTCATTGAACAAGCGGACTTCAATCTGCTCCCCCAACCGCTCGGCACTGAAGCGCAGCAGCCCCTGGCGCGGGGTGAAGTCCAGCGCATTCTCCAGCAGATTGCCCAACGCCTGACGCAACAGAAACGGCTCGCCAATCAGCAACAGATCCGCCGCAATCGCCTGTTCAACGCGCAACTGTTTGCCTTCAATCCGCGCAGCCTGCCCCTGCAACAACTCATCGACCAACACCGCCAGCGGCACGGCGACACGCTCTTCCAAACCCTGACGCTGTTCCACTTGCGCCAGATTCAGCAAGCGCTCGATCAACTGCTGCATCCGCGCACTTTCGCTGTCGATGTTGCTGACAAACCGCAGGCGCTGAGCCGGCGCCATTTCACCTTGCAACAACTCCGCCGCGCCACGAATCGCCGCCAGTGGACTTTTCAGCTCATGGGTCAGCGTGTGCACGTAACGCTCGACGTAGGCTTTGCCTTCCAGTTGCGTGCGCATCTGCTCGACCGCTGTAGCCAGTTGCTCCAGCTCACCGCCGCGATAATGCGGTACTTGCACCCGTCGCCCTTCGCTGACGGCTTGCGCGTAACCGGTCAAGCGATGCAGCGCGCGGCTCAGCCACCATGACAGCAAGGCGCCGAACAACAAACCGAGTCCGATCAACCCGGCGCCGTAGAACAACAACCGACGCTCGGTGCGATCGACATACGGCTGCAATGAGCTGTTGGGTTTGGCCACCGTCACCACACCGATGATCTGCCCGTTGTCACGAATCGGCGCGCCGACGTGCATCACCGAAGAACTCGGGTCATCCGCATCACTGCGGCTGGAGCGTGCACCGTACTCACCGCGTAAAGTCAGGTAGACGTCGTTCCAGCGCGAATAATCTTGCCCCACCGCCACGCCATTGGAGTCCAGCACAACGATGCCCTTGGCGTCGGTGACGTAGATGCGGTGGTTGACCTGGTTCTTCGGCAAGCCCCAGATCGTCGCTTGCGGCTGGCGTTCGCCGTAAGCACGGAGCAACTGCGGCCAGCGATTCTCACTGAGAGTGCCGGCCTTGAAATCGTCGCGAAGTATTTCAGCCATCAGGTTGGCGGTGTCGACCAGGGTTTCTTCGGTGGACTGACGCACGCCGGGGCGGATTTCTTCCATCACGGTGTTGAGTACGAAGTAACCGGTCAGGCCGACAAACAGCACATACACCAGAAAAATCCGCAGGCCCAACGACATCAGCTATGCCCCGGGCTGTAGCTGTAACCGAGGCCGCGATGCGTTTGGATCGGCTCGGCTTCAGCGCGTATCAGGCGCAGTTTGGCGCGCACACTTTTGATGTGGCTGTCGATGCTGCGCTCGTAACCGGCGTCGGCCGCCACGCCCAGCGCATCGAGTAATTGCTCGCGACTGAACACGCGTTCCGGTTGTTCGAGCAGGCATTGCAGCAGGCGGAATTCGTGGCGGGTCAGGCTTAATATCTGCCCACGATAGCTGATCTGTACGCGCTCGGGATCTATGCGAAACAGTGCCGAAGTGGCTTCGATGACCGGGCGCGGTGCCATACGCTTGAGGATTGCCCTCACCCGCGCCGCGACTTCCCGCGGGCTGAACGGCTTGACCACGTAGTCGTCGGCGCCGATCTCCAGCCCCACCACGCGGTCGATTTCGGCATCGCGGGCACTGAGGAACAGCACCGGCACTTCGCTGAAGCGTCGCAGCTGTTTGCACGTCTCAAAGCCGCTAATGTCCGGCAGGCCGATGTCGAGGATGATCAGATCGGCCGGCGTCTGCCGTTGATGCGCAAGCGCTGCCTCACCGAGGCTCACCCACGTGGTGGTGAACCCCTCGCCCTGCAAGGCAAAAATCAGCGTGTCGGCAATCGCCGCTTCGTCTTCGACAATCAGGATATGAGGCATGGCATCCGAGCCCGTGGTTGAGTGCGCGAACGGTGCCCCAAGCGTGCTGCTACGTCAATGAGACCACTTAGCAGTCAGGCTTATCAGCCGTGTAACGACGCGCCGGATTTACTGCCGCGTCAAACTCACGCAAGGCCTTGGCACCGATCAGCAGCGGATAGTTGAATTTGCTGCGGTCAGTCAGGTTGACCTCGACGGTACGCTTGACGTTACCCAGGCACAGTTCCAGATCGACCACCGGGCGCTTGGCAGGGTCGGCGCCGTCACGCTCTTCGTCGTCCTCATCTGAACGGCTTTTGATCTTGCTGATGCGCGCGACCTTGTGTTCGTAGACTTTGTTGCTGGCGTCCTTGGTGGCGAGGCGGAAACGCACCCAGTTCTCGCCGTCACGGGTGAAGGTCTCGATGTCTTTGGCCGACAGCGAGGCAGTCAGCGCGCCGGTGTCCATCTTGGCCTTGAGCACTTCACCACCGATTTCCGGCAGCGCGATGTATTCGTAGCGCCCGTACAGGGTCGGCTCGGCGGCTATGACCGGCAGAGCGACGAGGGCAAACAGTGCAAGGAGGGATTTCACGTAAGGGGCTTCCTTGGGAAATGAGGGCGGTGAACGTGGGATTTTAGACAGCCTTCGGGCAATTCGTTCGCCCTGAAATCGCATCGCTGGCAAGCCAGCTCCCACAGGTTTCCCTGGTGTGTACAAAATTTACATTCACGGAAGATCCCTGTGGGAGCTGCGGTGCGACGATTCGACTTGCCAGCGATGAGGCCAGCACTGCCAACACAATAATTGGCTCCAGCATAGCGCTACAAAAGTGAAACATTCGTCAGCGCAGATTTGGCCTGTCGCCCTAAGCTGCTTATCATGGCGAGCACATCCGTCTTCATAGAGTTGCTTATGCGCCGCCTGCTCACCGGCTGTTTCGTCACCCTTCTGCTGTTGCTCAACACCCTGATCCTGATCGGGCCGTTGCTGGTGTTTGCCCTGCTCAAATTGGTTGCGCCCGGCCGCTGGCGCGATTATGCGTCGGCAGCGGTGATGTGGATCGCTGAAACCTGGGCGGAAATCGACAAGCTGATTTTCCGCCTGTGCATCCCGACTCACTGGGACATTCGCGGCGGCGAAGATCTGCGCGGCGACACCTCGTATCTGGTGGTCAGCAACCATCAGTCGTGGGTCGATATTCCGGCACTGATCCAGGCCCTCAACCGACGCACGCCGTTCTTCAAGTTCTTCCTCAAGAAGGAACTGATCTGGGTGCCGTTCCTGGGCCTGGCCTGGTGGGCTCTGGATTACCCGTTCATGAAGCGCTACACCAAGGCGTTTCTGGCGAAGAACCCCGAGCTGGCCGGCCAGGATCTGGAAATCACCAAAGCCGCCTGCGAGCTGTTCAAGCGTCAGCCAGTGACGGTGGTGAATTATCTGGAGGGCACCCGCTACACCGCAGACAAAAGCGCTCAGCAACAGTCACCGTTCAAGCATTTACTCAAGCCCAAGGCGGGTGGTGTGGCGTTTGTATTAGCGGCACTGGGTGAACAGCTGGATGCGATTCTCGACGTCACCGTGGTTTATCCACAGCAGAAAATCCCGGGATTCTGGGACTTGATCAGCGGCGGCGTACCGCGAGTGATCATCGACATCCAGACTCGCGAGCTGGACCCCGCGCTTTGGCAGGGCGATTACGCAAATGATCCGGTGTTTCGCGAGAAGGTCCAGAACTGGGTCAACCAGCTCTGGACGCTCAAGGATCAGCGCATCACCGAGTTACGGGGCGAGCGTTTCTGATTCAGCTACCGGTGCCGGTGCCCCAGATGCTGCCCAGGCTGCTCAACAGCGAACCGCCGACGCCCTGCTGACCCAGATATTGCAGGATCACCGGGGCAAACTGACCGATCATGCCGGTGTCCATGCCCAACGCACTGAACGCACTGTTCAGGTCATTGGTGTCCTTGACGTTGCCCAGCGCATTTTCCAGCCCCGCCGACTTGCCCGACGAGCCGAGCAAACCGCTCAACGCCGCAAGATTACCGGCCCCGCCCGAGAGCTTGTCGATGCCCGGCACTTCCTTGGCCAACTGCGAATAGTCAGTGCTGCTCATCTGATTTTTCGCCAGGCCCAGCATCGCACTGGTGCCGCCGACGGCTTGCTGCGGCGTGACATCCAATGCGCTAAGCGCGCTCAACAGACCGGCGGTTTCCGAGGTCGGCGCCGCTGCGGCAGCCTTGTCACCGCCCTGCATGCCCGAAACCGCCCCTGCTACATCGTTGAGGCTGAAACCGGCAAGCGCGGGGCCTGCCGCCAGCGCCATCAATGAGGCCAAGGCAAAACCGCGTGCAATCTTCATTCAGACATCCTCTTGTGGCATGAGAACCACCCTTCGCGGGCGGTGAAAACTGCCTTTTTGACCCGAAGTCCACCGGCATGTTCCGAAGCAGTGCATCCATATTTAACGCGCGTGCGTATATAAATCGTGAAAGACGAGAGTGCACGCGATGAATGGCACGACCGCTGGTGCTGGACTAGCCTGTGAACAACCCGCGATCAGGGCCGTCGTACTGCCATGGCCTGGAGATTTGTCATTAGCATCGCCGATACCGATCAGCTCAGGCAGTTGCTGGCCCAGTGTTCACTGGGTGACCGCCGTGCCTTCGAAACGCTGTACCGCAGCGTCGGCCCGCGCCTGCATGGAGTCGCGCTGCGCTTCATGGGCCGCGCGGACCTGGCCGAAGAAGTCGTCCAGGAAAGCTTTGTGCGCATCTGGAACAACGCCTCGCGCTATGAAGCGCATTTGTCGGCGCCGATGACCTGGATGATCAACATCACCCGCAATCAAGCCATCGACCAGTTGCGCAAACACCGCGACCGGCCGCTGACCGACCTGGAACAGGACGCCTTGGCGGACGAAAGCCCCTCGGCCCACGACCAGTTGAACAGCGATCGCGAAGCTCGCGCGCTGAACCGCTGCCTGGACACCCTCGAAGGCATGCAACGCCAGTCGATCTCCGTGGCGTACTTTCAGGGCTTGTCTTGCTCGGAACTGGCCGATCATTTGTCCGCGCCGCTGGGCTCGGTCAAATCATGGATTCGCCGTGGCATGGAACGCCTGCGCCGGTGTCTTGAATCATGAACTACCAGACCCCCGCCCTGCGCCGCGCCCTCGCCGCCGATTACGCGATCGGCTTGATGTCTGCGCCCGCACGCCGGCGCTTTGAACAACTATTGCTGGATGACGCGGCCCTGCGTGCGGAACTGGCGAACTGGCAGGAAAGCCTCGCCAGTCTGACCGACGGGTTGCCCGAGCATCCTTTGCCGGAGCGCGTGTGGCACGGCATCACCACGCGGGTCGAACCGCAAACCCTGCACCTGCCCGAGAAGCGTCCGTTCTGGAACTGGCTGCGCGCCACCGCCGCAGCGTGTTCACTGGTCGCCTTGGTGTTCCTCGGCTCGCTGTACAACCGCGACGACGCCCGCTACGAAGCAACCCTGCTGAGCGCCGACGCGCAACCGGCGTTGAAGGTCGAAGCGCACGAGGATTATCTGCAGATCGAGCCGCTGACATTGGCCGCGGTAGGGCCTGATCGCAGCTTGGAGTTGTGGGCGATTCCAGCGGATGGCAAGCCGATCTCGCTGGGTGTGATCCCTGCGGGTGGCAAAGGCAAGGTTGAGTTGAATGACGCGCAGAAGGTGTTGATCGGCAAGCCGATTGCGTTGGCGGTGAGTCTGGAGCCTAAGGGTGGTTCGTCGACTGGGCAGCCGACTGGGCCGGTGCTTTATCAAGGGGGGTTGGCGGCGCTTTAATAACGGCAGATCAAAAGGGCGACCCGAAGGTCGCCTATTTTATTTACGCCGCACTGAACATCTTGTGCGGATCAATCACAAACTTCTTCGGCACACCGGCATCGAACTCGCCATACCCTTCTGGCGCCTGATCGAGGCTGATGACCTGCACGCCCACCACTTCGGCAATGTTGATGCGATCCCACATGATCGCCTGCATCAGTTGGCGGTTGTATTTCATCACCGGGGTCTGGCCAGTGTGGAAGCTGTGGGACTTGGCCCAGCCCAGGCCGAAACGAATGCTCAGGCTGCCCATTTTCGCAGCGGCGTCGACGGCGCCCGGATCTTCGGTGACGTACAGGCCCGGGATACCGATCTTGCCCGCCACGCGCACGACGCCCATCAGCGAGTTGAGTACGGTGGCAGGCGCTTCGTGTTTCACCCCGTCATGGCCGTGGCCACGCGCTTCGAAGCCTACGGCGTCCACCGCGCAGTCCACTTCCGGTTCACCCAACAGTGCAGCGATCTGCTCATGCAACGGCGTGTCCAGCGACAGGTCGGCGATCTCGAAACCCTGCGCCTTGGCGTGTGCCAGGCGCACGGTATTGACGTCGCCGATGATCACCACTGCTGCACCGAGCAGTCGCGCCGATGCGGCAGCGGCCAGACCCACAGGACCGGCGCCCGCAATGTACACGGTGCTGCCCGGGCCAACGCCGGCCGTCACTGCGCCGTGATAACCGGTTGGCAGAATGTCGGAGAGACAGGTCAAGTCGCGGATTTTTTCCATCGCACGATCACGGTCAGGCAACTTCAGCAGGTTGAAATCGGCGTACGGCACCAAGGCGTATTCGGCCTGACCGCCCGTCCAGTCGCCCATGTCGACATAACCGTAGGCACCGCCCGGACGCGCCGGGTTGACGCTGAGGCAAACGCCGGTGTGCATTTCCTTGCAGGAACGGCAGCGCCCGCAAGCCACGTTGAACGGCACGGAAACCAGGTCACCGATTTTCAGGTTTTCGACGTCGGAGCCTTTTTCGATCACCTCGCCGGTGATCTCGTGACCCAGCACCAGGCCGGTCTGCGCCGTCGTGCGGCCGCGCACCATGTGTTGGTCGGAGCCGCAGATGTTGGTGGACACCACACGCAGGATCACACCGTGTTCGATCTTCCTGCCGCGCGGGTCCTGCATTTTTGGATAGTCGATTTTCTGTACTTCGACTTTGCCGCCGCCGAGATACACCACACCACGATTGCCAGACATGCTTTCACCTCGCTGTTGTTTTTATGGAACCGCGTTGCCCAGGCAGGCAGCGCGTTGAATGCTCGGGTTATTGCTTGTTGGTTTTGCGTTGTCAGTTATGGCTTCATCGCTGGCAAGCCAGCTCCCACAGTGATTTCGGGTGGCCACAGGATTTGTGAACGGCATAAAACCTGTGGGAGCTGGCTTGCCAGCGATGGCGATCTAAAGAACGACCGTGCGATTGGCGTTCAAAAACACTCGTCTTTCGATGTGATATCCCACGGCTCGCGCCAAGGTGAGGCCCTCAATATCCCGCCCCTTGGCAATCAAATCCTCGGGGTAATGGCTGTGATCCACCGCCTCGACCCCCTGGGCAATGATCGGCCCCTCATCGAGGTCGTTGTTGATGTAATGCGCCGTCGCGCCGACCAGCTTCACGCCCTTGTTGTAGGCCTGGTGATACGGCTTGGCGCCCTTGAAGCCCGGCAGCAGCGAGTGATGAATATTGATCGCCTTGCCGTCGAGCTTGCGACACAACTCCGGAGACAGCACTTGCATGTAGCGGGCGAGGATCACCAGTTCGGCGCCGGACTCTTCGATCACCTGCCAGACCTGTCGCTCTTGCGATGGTTTGTCATTCGGATCGAGGGGGAAGTGGTAGTAAGGAATCTGGTGCCAGTCGGCCAGCGGCTTGAGGTCCGGGTGATTGGACACCACCGCCGCGACGTCCATCGACAATTGGCCGATGCGCTGGCGGTAGAGCAAGTCGTTGAGGCAGTGATCAGCCTTGGAAACCATGATCACTACTTTCGGCCGGTAGTTCGGCACGGTCAGCTCGAAGATCATGCCAAACGCCTGACCGCGTTCGGCGAGGCCGGCGCGAAAGGCTTGTTCATCGAAGCCGTCGGGCTGGCGAAATTCCACGCGAATGAAGAAACGGCCCGAGAGCCGGTCATCGAACGAATGGTGCTCGGTGACGTAGCAACCCTGCTCGAACAGAAAACGCGTCACCGCGTCCACGGTGCCGAGAACGCTGGGGCAGTCGGCGGTCAGAATCCATGTGTCTGGGGCGCGGCTCATGGTGCGGTGACTCCTGTTCTTTGTCCGGGGTGTCAGGTTTTCCCCTCACCCTAGCCCTCTCCCGGAGGGAGAGGGGACTGACCGAGTTGTTCTTTCGAGTTACGCCGACGTGAAATACCGAGTCGAACTCAGGCTCGAAAAAACACACAATTCTGCTCCCTTCCCCCTCGCCCCCTTGGGGGAGAGGGTTGGGGTGAGGGGGAAAAAATCTCCCGCCCTACACGCAAGCAAGCTCAACGAAATTCACTTCAAGCCTGAACACTCAAGCCGTACTCAGCCGAAGCATCCTGCAACCACAACCACCAATAATCCGAGAAGCTGCGGCGAATCAGCAGTTCCCAGGTGTCTTCGGCGGTATGGCGAATCATCAGCTGCGACTTGGCGAACACCGTGCCCACAGCCTTGCCCACCGGGAAGCTGTTCGGATGTACGTCGTAACTGGTCGACTTCATCAGCACCTGACGAACATTCGGCCCGCTCAATTCGAGCAGTTGCTGGCCGCCGCTGACGTTGACGATCGCAATGTGCAGATCGCCCAGCGCTTCGCGCAATTTCTGTTCAGCGGCGAGTTCTTCACCGCTCGGCACGATCAGCAGCCACTCATCCGGACCCATCCATTGCAGGCTGGTTTCGCCTTTGACGATCACGCTCAGGGCGCCGGGCAATTCGATGCCCAAGGCCTTGTGCACACCGGCAGCGAGCGCTGGATCATGGCCGTCGCCACGAATAGTGAGGTGGCCGAGAAGTTTGCGCTCACGCACGATCACGCCGGCGTTCTTGCGGCCCTTGCCAACCAGGCTGGCGAGGTCGGCATGGTGCAGCGACGACTCGGCCCTGGCCCCGGTGGTTGGGCGTTGTTGGTACACGTTGGCTGTGGTCATAAAGCACCTTTATCAATTCTGTTGGTTCCGGCCCTTGTGGTGGCTGCTCTGCCGCCTTCGCGAGCAAGCTCGCTCCCACACGGGGCCGATGCCTGACACAAATTCCCTTGACGACGCCGACCCTGTGGGAGCGAGCTTGCTCGCGAAGGCGATATCAGCCAACCCACAGGAGTCGAGGTCATCAAATGTTCTGCCGATCACCCTTCGGATCGAAGAACACCGAAGAAACAATCTCCGCCTCGATCACGCTGCCATCGGCCAGCGGTGCAAACACCCGCTCACCGAGACGCTTCAGACCGCCCTTCACCACACCCATGGCAAACGAATAACCGAGGGAGTTGTGCGCGTAGCTGGAAGTCACGTGGCCAACCATGGTCATCGGGATCGTCTGTTTAGTGTTGAACACCAACTGCGCACCTTCCGGCAGCCATTTGGTCGGATCGATCGGCTTCAGGCCCACCAACTGTTTGCGCTGATCACGCACGCAGTCTTCACGGTTCATGCCGCGCTGACCGATCCACGAGAACGGTTTAGTGCGACCGACGCACCAGCCCATGTTCAGGTCGTCCGGGGTCATCGAGCCGTCAGTGTCCTGGCCGACGATGATGAAGCCCTTCTCGGCGCGCAGGACGTGCATGGTCTCGGTGCCGTACGGCGTCAGGTTGTACTGCTTGCCGGCCTCGACGATTTTCTCCAACACGCCCATGGCATAGTCGGCCTGCACGTTGACTTCGTACGACAGCTCACCGGTAAACGAAATACGGAACACCCGCGCCGGTACGCCGCCGACCTCGCCTTCTTTCCAGGTCATGAACGGGAACGCTTCGTTGCTCAGATCGATGTCGGTGACAGCGCTGAGCAGCTTGCGGCTGTTCGGGCCGGACAGGGTCATGGTCGCCCAGTGGTCGGTGACGGAGGTGAAGTACACCTTCATGTCCGGCCATTCGGTCTGGTGGTACAGCTCCAGCCATTGCAGCACGCGCGCCGCGCCGCCAGTGGTGGTGGTCATGACGAAATGGTTGTCGGCCAGACACGCCGTCACACCGTCGTCGAAGACCATGCCATCTTCCTTGCACATCAGGCCGTAGCGAGCCTTGCCCACGTCGAGCTTGGTCCAGGCGTTGGTGTACACACGGTTAAGGAACTCGCGGGCATCCGGGCCTTGAATGTCGATCTTGCCCAGCGTCGAGGCGTCGAGCAGGCCGACGCTGTCGCGCACGGCTTTGCATTCACGCTTCACGGCGGCATGCAGGTCTTCACCGTTTTTCGGGAAATACCACGGGCGCTTCCACTGGCCGACGTCTTCGAACTCGGCACCGTTTTTCAGGTGCCATTGATGCAGCGCGGTATAACGCACCGGCTCGAATATGTGCCCGCAATGGCGGCCGGCTATCGCGCCGAAGGTCACTGGCGTGTAGTTCGGGCGGAACATCGTGGTGCCCATCTGCGGGATGGTCACGTTCAGCGAACGGGCGGCGATGGCCAGACCGTTGACGTTGCCGAGCTTGCCCTGATCGGTGCCGAAGCCAAGCGCGGTGTAGCGTTTGACGTGCTCGACCGACTCGAAACCCTCGCGGGTCGCCAGTTCGATGGCGGCGGCGGTCACGTCGTTTTGCAGGTCGACGAATTGCTTCGGCGCCCGTGCAGTGGTCTTCTCATGCGGCACCTGGAACAGCGCCAGGGTCGGTTCTTCGTGACGGCTCAAGGCTTTCGGCAGCACGCCTTCTACCGTCTGGAAACCGGCTTCGGCAGCGGCGCGCACGCCCCCTTCAAAACCGTCGGCCAGTGAATCACCGAGACCGTAAACGCCGTTTATGCCGCCGACGCACACGCGTTTCTGCGGTGCTTCGCCCGGTACGAAACCGAGGATGTCTTCACGCCAGGTCGGCTTGCCGCCCAAGTGCGAGGCCAGGTGAACCACCGGGCTGTAGCCGCCGGAGCTGGCGACCACGTCGCAGTCGAGCCATTCGCCCGGACTGGTCACGGCGTGCGCTTTGACATCAATCGCGGCCACTCGCGCAGCGCTGACGCGCTTGCTGCCACGAGTCTCGATCACGGCGCTGCCGGTAAGGATTCGGATGCCTTTGGCGCGTGCTTCTTCAACCAAGGCGCCACGCGGATTGCTACGAGCATCGGCGATGGCCACCACTTGCAGACTGGCGTCGAGCCAATCCAGAGCAACGCGATAGGCGTGATCGTTGTTGGTCGACAAGACAAGCTTTTTGCCCGGTGCCACGCCGTAACGGCGCACGTAAATCGACACCGCACCGGCGAGCATGTTGCCCGGTACATCGTTGTTGCCATAGACCAGCGGACGCTCGCAAGCGCCGGTGGCCAGCACCACACGCTTGGCGCGAACCCGGTGGATGCGCTGACGCACCTGACCGATTGGCGCACGGTCGCCGAGGTGATCGGTGAGGCGTTCGTGAATGGTCAGGAAGTTGTGGTCGTGGTAACCGTTGACCGTGGCGCGCGGCAACAGCAGCACGTCCGGGGTGTCCTTCAATTCGGCGATAACGCTGGCGACCCACTCGGTAGCCGGTTTGCCGTCGAGGCTTTCGCGCGAATCGAGCAGGCTGCCGCCGAACTCTTCCTGCTCATCGGCGAGAATCACGCGAGCACCACTGCGCGCAGCCGCCAGTGCAGCAGCGAGACCGGCCGGGCCGCCGCCGACAATCAGCACGTCGCAGTGCTGGTTCATGTAATCGTAGGTGTCCGGGTCGTTCTCGGTCGGCGAGCGGCCCAGACCTGCAGCCTTACGAATGTACTTCTCGTAAGTCATCCAGAACGATTGCGGGTACATGAAGGTTTTGTAGTAGAAACCCGGCGGCATCAGCTTGCCGCCGACCTTGCCGAGAATCCCCATCATGTCGTTGTTGACGCTCGGCCAGCCGTTGGTGCTGGTGGCGACCAGGCCTTGATACAACGCCTGTTGCGTGGCGCGCACGTTGGGGATCTGCGTGGCTTCGGTTGCGCCGATCTGCAGCACCGCGTTCGGCTCTTCGGCACCGGCGGCGAAGATGCCGCGCGGGCGCGAATACTTGAAGCTGCGACCGATGATGTCGACACCGTTGGCGATCAGCGCGGCGGCCAGCGAGTCGCCTTCAAAGCCTTTGTAGCTCTGGCCGTTGAAGGTGAAGCTCAGCACTTTGTTGCGGTCGATCCGTCCACCGTTGGACAGGCGATTGGTCTGGCTCATACCTTCTCTCCCAGCGCCGTCGTGGCTGTTTTCGCAGCGTCAGCCTTGTCGGTGAATTGCGGCGTGGTGCCGATCTTGTAGGTTTCGAGAATTTCGTAGGTCACGGTGTCGCGGGTGACGTTGAAGTACTGGCGGCAACCGGCGACGTGATCCCACAGCTCGTGGTGCAGACCGCGCGGGTTATCGCGGAAGAACATGTAGTCGCCCCACTCTTCATCAGAGCAAGCGCTCGGATCCAGTGGACGCGGAATGTGCGCCTGGCCGGATGCGTGGAATTCCTCTTCGGAGCGCAGCTCGCCGCAGTGAGGACAGAAGATATGCAACATGGGGATTTCTCCTATCAAGCGCCGTGAAAACGTAGCGAGCGAAGGCAAGACAAGGCAAAAACTGGGGAGAAAGCGGAGCTTAGTTTACTAAGTGAGCATTTCGAGCCAGTTTTTAACGCCGTATTGCCGAGCGCAGTAGTTTTCATGGGGCCTTTGTTAGTGGGCGACAGCCGCAGCGCCATGTTCATCGATCAACGCACCGTTGTGGAAACGGTCGATGGAGAAAGGTGCGGCCAATGGGTGCATTTCACCCTTGGCCAGGCTCGCGGCAAATACGTTGCCCGAACCAGGTGTTGCCTTGAAGCCGCCGGTGCCCCAACCGCAGTTGAAGAACATGTTTGGTACCGGGGTTTTCGAAATGATTGGGCAGGCATCCGGGGTGGTGTCGACGATGCCGCCCCACTGGCGGTTCATGCGTACACGGGACAACACCGGGAACATCTCAACGATGGCCTGAATGGTGTGTTCGATCACCGGATACGAGCCGCGCTGGCCGTAGCCGTTATAGCCGTCGATACCAGCGCCGATCACCAGGTCGCCTTTGTCGGACTGGCTGATGTAACCGTGCACGGCGTTGGACATGATCACGCTGTCGATGATCGGTTTGATCGGCTCGGACACCAGCGCTTGCAGCGGGTGGGATTCGATTGGCAGACGGAAACCGGCGAGTTTGGCCATGTGCCCGGAATTACCGGCCGTCACCACGCCGACGCGCTTGGCGCCGATGAAGCCTTTGTTGGTTTCGACGCCGATGCACACGCCGTTTTCCTTGCGGAAGCCGATCACTTCGGTCTGCTGGATCAAGTCCACGCCGAGGGCGTCGGCCGCACGCGCGAAGCCCCACGCTACGGCATCGTGACGGGCGACGCCGCCGCGACGCTGAACGGTTGCGCCCAGTACTGGGTAGCGGGTGTTTTTGGAGCAGTCGAGGTACGGAATCTCGTTGGCGACTTGCTCAGTATTGAGCAACTCGCCATCGACGCCGTTGAGGCGGTTGGCGCTGACCCGACGCTCGGAATCACGGATGTCCTGCAAGGTGTGGCACAGGTTGTAGACGCCGCGCTGGGAGAACATCACGTTGTAGTTCAAGTCTTGCGACAGGCCTTCCCAGAGTTTCATCGCGTGTTCGTACAGATGCGCCGACTCGTCCCACAAATAGTTGGAACGCACGATGGTGGTGTTGCGCGCAGTGTTGCCGCCGCCCAGCCAGCCCTTCTCGACCACGGCGACGTTGGTGATGCCGTGTTCTTTCGCCAAGTAATAAGCAGTTGCCAGACCGTGCCCGCCGCCGCCGACGATGACCACGTCGTAGACCTTTTTAGGGGTCGGCGTGCGCCACATTTTCTGCCAGTTTTCGTGGTGGCTGAGCGAGTGTTTGAAGAGGCCGAAGCCTGAATAGCGTTGCATAGTCATGTACTCCAGAACGCTCAGCGATAAACCGGGAAGTTAGCGCACAGGGCCGAAACCTGCTGGGCAACATTGGCCTCGACATCGGCATCGCCGTGGTTGTCGAGGATGTCGCAGATCCAGCCGGCCAGCGTCACGCATTGGGTCACCTTGAAGCCGCGCGTAGTCACCGCCGGGGTGCCGATGCGCAGGCCGGAGGTCACGAACGGCGACTGCGGATCGTTCGGTACGGCGTTCTTGTTGACGGTGATGTGTGCACGGCCGAGCGCGG
The DNA here is from genome assembly GCF_044760045.1 of Pseudomonas sp. NPDC098747. Taxonomy (NCBI): domain Bacteria; kingdom Pseudomonadati; phylum Pseudomonadota; class Gammaproteobacteria; order Pseudomonadales; family Pseudomonadaceae; genus Pseudomonas; species Pseudomonas sp. NPDC098747. The sequence goes on from NZ_JBIWAL010000001.1 coordinate 66,162, forward strand.
CGTCGGCATCTTTGCCGGTCAAGCCCTGACGGATCAGGCTGACCAGGAACAAATGGTTGTCAGTGCCGCCGGACACTACATCGTAGCCACGTTTGATAAACACGCTCGCCATCGCCTGAGCGTTGTCGATCACTTGTTGCTGATAAGCCTTGAAGCCAGGCTCCAGCGCTTCCTTGAAGCACACGGCTTTACCGGCAATGACGTGCATCAGCGGGCCGCCCTGAGCACCGGGGAACACCGCGGAGTTGAGCTTCTTTTCAATCTCTTCGTTGGACTTGGCCAGGATCAAACCGCCACGCGGACCGCGCAGGGTTTTGTGCGTGGTGGTGGTGACCACGTCGGCGTACGGCAGCGGATTCGGGTACAGACCGGCGGCGACCAGACCGGCAACGTGGGCCATGTCGACGAACAGCAGCGCACCGACCTTGTCAGCGATCTGGCGGAAGCGCGGGAAATCCAGAGTTTTCGAGTAAGCGGAGAAACCGGCGACGATCATTTTCGGCTGGCACTCGACGGCCAGACGCTCGACTTCGTCGTAATCGATCAGCCCGGTTTTGGTGTCGATGCCGTACTGCACGGCGTTGTACAGCTTGCCCGAGGACGACACTTTGGCGCCGTGGGTCAGGTGACCACCGTGGGCCAGGCTCATGCCCAGAATGGTGTCGCCTGGCTGGATCAGCGCGAGATAGACGGCGCTGTTGGCCGAGGAGCCGGAGTGCGGCTGGACGTTGGCGTAATCGGCGCCGAACAGTTGTTTGGCGCGCTCGATGGCCAGCGCTTCGACTTTATCCACATGCTCGCAGCCACCGTAGTAGCGCTTGCCCGGATAGCCTTCGGCGTACTTGTTGGTCAGGCCGCTGCCCTGGGCTTGCATGACGCGCTTGCTGGTGTAGTTCTCTGACGCGATCAGCTCGATGTGATCTTCCTGACGTTGCTCCTCGGCATTCATCGCCGCCAGCAGTGCATCGTCGTAACCCTGGATCTGGTCTTGCTTGCTGAACATCGCGTCTCTCCCAGCGGCGGCGGTGCGCCATTCGTCTCGGTAAGGCACCTGCGTGCCCTTTGATGCTGATGGTATGACCGGCGCAGACAGCTCAAATGCCTACGGACGCCACGCAAAGGTGCGTTTACGACATGGCGGGAAATGGACACAACAGACTCGATATTGAAAACACTGGAGATCCCTGTGGGAGCTGGCTTGCCAGCGATGGCGGTGTCACATCCAGCATTGATGGCGGCTGACCCACCACTATCGCTGGCAAGCCAGCTCCCACAGGGTCAAGCGGCGATCTGGCGAATAAGTAGTAACAGCAGGAAATGCGCGGGATACAGGGCGTAGGCCCAGCGGCGCATGGGTGGCGGTTGGGCCGTTTGGGCGTGTCGCAAAAGAAACATTCCAAGCAATGGCGCAATCAGGCAAACGATGAGACCGAAGATCGCCAGCTCATTGCCGAACCGCACCGATTCGAACAACACCCGCCACTGATTCGCCGCCAGGCACACCAGACCCGGCAACAGGCTGAAATACCATTGCCGACGAATCACCAACAACGTCGCCAGCGGCAGCAAAACACCAAACAAACCGAACATCAGCCGTTCCGAGAACAGCGCCGAAAGCAGCAACGCGCCAGCGCCGAGCAGGCGCGATGCCAAGGCCCGATCCTGCCAACCGCGCGCCACCAGCAACCCCAACGCCAGCGTCGGCATGACGTTCAAAGTGTCGGGATCAGGAATGTAAAACCGATACGGAATCTCGCTGACCAAACTGAACAGCAGCAGCCAGCCCAGATACCGCCACTCGGTCTTGCGCGCGCCAGCACGATCAAGATTCGCCGCCATCACCAGACAAAACCACGGAAACGCAAACCGCCCCGGCACATACAGCCAATCGACGGAGAACCCGACATATCGCAGGTGATCGAACAACATGCTCAACAGCGCCAGCCACTTGAGCAGATCCAGCGCGCCGTCGCGTTTACTCACGTGCATAATCGGGCCACAAACTGGTAATTTTCTGACAGCGACATCTCGTGTGCTCCCCGGAAGATCTTCGGTAAAGTGCGCACCATCATTGACCAACGAAGCGCCACAAGCGTTTCGATCACGGAAGCCGGCCATGACCGACAAGAGCCAACAATTCGCCAGCGACAACTATTCCGGTATCTGCCCTGAGGCCTGGGCTGCCATGGAACAGGCCAACCACGGCCACCAACGCGCTTACGGCGACGATGAATGGACCGCCCGCGCGGCCGACCATTTCCGCAAACTGTTCGACACCGATTGCGAAGTGTTCTTCGCCTTCAACGGCACCGCCGCCAACTCGCTGGCCCTGTCGTCGCTGTGCCAGAGTTACCACAGCGTGATCTGCTCGGAAACCGCCCACGTCGAAACCGACGAATGCGGCGCCCCGGAGTTTTTCTCCAACGGTTCGAAACTGCTGATCGCCGGCACTGAAAACGGCAAGATCACCCCAGCCTCGATCCGCGAAGTCGCGCTCAAGCGTCAGGACATTCACTACCCGAAACCACGCGTCGTGACCCTGACCCAGGCCACAGAAGTCGGCAGCGTTTATACCCCGGAAGAAATCCGCGCCATCAGCGCCACCTGCAAAGAGCTGGGCCTGAACCTGCACATGGACGGCGCGCGTTTCTCCAACGCCTGCGCGTTCCTCGGCTGCTCGCCAGCGGATCTGACCTGGAAGGCCGGTGTTGATGTGTTGTGTTTTGGCGGCACCAAAAACGGCATGGCGGTCGGTGAGGCGATTCTGTTCTTCAACCACAAACTGGCCGAAGACTTCGATTACCGCTGCAAACAGGCCGGGCAACTGGCGTCGAAAATGCGCTTTCTGTCGGCACCGTGGGTCGGCATCCTCGAAAACGACGCCTGGCTCAAATACGCCCGCCACGCCAACCACTGCGCACTACTGCTGGCCGAACTGGTCAGCGACATTCCGGGAGTGGAATTGATGTTCCCGGTGCAGGCCAACGGCGTGTTCCTGCAACTGTCGGAACCGGCGATCGCCGCCCTGACGGCGCGCGGCTGGCGCTTCTACACCTTCATCGGCAAGGGCGGCGCGCGCTTCATGTGCTCGTGGGACACCGAAGAAGAACGCGTACGGGAATTGGCCCGCGACATCCGCGAAGTGATGTCCGCCTGACGCTAATCCCCTTTAGAAGGGAAGGATCGCCCTGTGGCGAGGGGATTTATCCCCGTTGGGTCGCGCAGCGGCCCGAAAACCTGAGAACGCGGTTTTCCAGTAGAGACCGCATTAGTCGGTCTTGGGCCTGCTGCGCAGGCCATCGGGGATAAATCCCCTCGCCACAAAATCCCCTCACCATAAGGTTCACCCCACCTACCGCGCTTTCTGCTTGGTCTACATTGTCTGTCGAGCCCTCCGCTCACATAACAATAAGCAGGAGCATCGGCATGTCGCTAAAAGGCAAAACCCTGTTCATCACTGGCGCCAGCCGTGGCATTGGCCGTGAGATTGCGCTGCGAGCCGCGCGGGACGGGGCCAATATCGTCATTGCGGCGAAGAGCGCCGAACCTCACGCCAAGTTGCCCGGCACCATCCACAGCGTCGCCGCAGAGGTCGAAGCGGCGGGTGGCAAAGCCTTGGCCCTGCAAGTGGATGTGCGTGATGAAGACGCGGTGCGCCAGGCCTTGGCTCAGGCCAACGAACATTTCGGCAGCATCGATGCGCTGGTGAACAACGCCGGGGCGATCAAGTTGACTGGTGTGCAACACATCGAGCTCAAGCGTTTCGACCTGATGCACCAGATCAACACCCGCGCAGTGCTGCTGTGCAGCCAGGCCGCCCTGCCCTATCTGAAGAAATCCGCTGGGCACATTCTCAACCTGTCGCCGCCGCTGAATCTGGCGACCAAGTGGTTTGCCCAGTACAGCCCGTACACCGTGACCAAATACGGCATGAGCATGCTGACGCTGGGCATGAGCGAGGAGTTCGCCAACTACGGGATCAGCGTCAATTCACTGTGGCCACAGACGATGATTGCCACGGCGGCGATTGAGTTTCAGTTGGGGAGTCGGGAGTCGTTCAAGCATGCGCGCACGCCTGAGATCATGGCGGATGCGGCGTATGTGATTTTGAGCAGCAGCAAGCGGCAGATCACTGGGCGGTTGCTGATTGATGAAGAGATTTTGCGCGAGAGCGGAGCCACGGACTTCGACCACTATCGTTTTGAAGCGGGCGGTAGCGCGGCGTTGATGACGGATTTGTTTGTCGACTGAAAGAGCCCCTCACCCTAACCCTCCCGAAACGTCGGACCGCCCGGAGGGAGAGGGGACTGATTGGGGAATGCTCAATGATTACGCCGACCGGAAACTGCTTTGCCGAATCCATAATCGACTCGATATCTCAGGTCGATGTACCTCGACAAAACAACTCGGTCAGTCCCCTCTCCCTCTGGGAGAGGGTTAGGGTGAGGGGCTTTTGAATGTTGCGCGGACTTCAGAACTCAATCCGCACATCCCCCTTCGGCACGCTGCAGCAAGACAAGATAAACCCTTCCGCCTCATCGTCCTCAGTAATCCCGCCGTTGTGCTCCATCTCCACTTCGCCGCCCAACTTAAGCACCTTGCACGTCCCGCAAATCCCCATGCCGCAGGCTTTCGGAATCATCAGCCCCAGCTTGGCCGCCGCCGCATGCACCGTTTCGCCCGGGGCCACACGGATGCTCTTGCCGGATGCGGTGAATTCCACCTGATGCAGATCCGCCGCATCGACTTCCGGTGCGTCCGCTGCCTGCTCGGCTTGCTCCACAGCATCGGCGCGAGCCTCGGGGGGCGTGGCGCCGAAGGACTCTTCGTGGTAACGCGACATGTCGTAACCGGCGGCTTCGAGCAAGCGCTTGACCGCGGTCATGTACGGCGTCGGCCCGCAGCAGAACACTTCGCGCTCGAGGAAGTCCGGCACCATCAATTCGAGCATCTTGTGATTGAGGTAACCGCGATAGCCGGCCCACGGCTCACCCAAACCATGTTTCTCGCAAATCAGGTGCAGGCTGAAGTTGTCGATCCGCGAGGCCATGTGTTCCAGCTCGCGGTGGTAAATGATGTCTTTGGGCGAGCGCGCGCTGTGGATAAACGTCATGTCCACGTTGGCGTTGGTGTCGTAGAACCAGCGCGCCATCGACATGCATGGCGTAATACCCACGCCGCCGCTGAGGTACAGGACTTTCGGGCTCGGATAGTCCATGGCATTGAACAGCCCGACCGGCCCGTGCACCGCCAGTTCCTGGCCCTCGTGAAGCGTGTCGTGCAGCCAGTTGGAGACCTTGCCGCCCGGCACCCGTTTGATCGTCACCGAAAAGCTGTAAGGCACCGACGGCGAACTGGAAATGGTGTAGGAACGCATGATCGGCTGGCCTTCGATTTCCAGCTCCAGGGTCACGAACTGCCCGGGCTTGAAGAAGAAAAGGATCGGCTGGTCGGCCATGAAACAGAAGGTGCGCACGTCCCAGGTTTCCTGGATGACTTTGACGCAACGGACAATGTGTCGACCATTGGCCCAGGTCTGGGTGGTGACCGGATTCAGGAAGCTGTTGGACATGCTGTTCTCCACGGCCGACTGTCGGCCTCATGTCGGCGATTCTGCGTATAGCGCAGACCGTCCGTTTACCTATCCGCGACATTGACATACTTATCGCGACCAGCCCCCAACCACCGGGGGTTGCGCGTCGGGAACAGATTGCATCATGTCGCCCATGGATAAGGTTCACGGCAGCGCCGGCCCCACACTCGCCTCACACCAAGACGAATTCTTTACACCTTGCGTAGCAACCCTTTGCAGCACACCTGATTAGCCACTTTCGCCGGCCACGCAGATGGCCATGAGGATCACATCGATGGACGTCACCGCAAAAATAAGCCTGGGCGATCCGCTGGAACCCGCACGCAAGGCCACCGCCCAAATGTTGCAGGAGCGCGAGCGCACCTTTTCGCTGCCGCAACCGTTCTACAGCGACGAGCGGCTGTTCGATATCGACATGCAGGAGATTTTCCAGAAAGAGTGGTTGATCGCCGGCATGACCTGCGAGATCCCGGCCAAGGGCAACTACCTGACGCTGCAGATCGGCAAGAACCCGATCATCGTCATCCGTGGCGCCGAGGGTGTGGTGCATGCGTTCCACAACGTCTGCCGCCACCGCGGTTCACGCCTGTGCACCAGCGAGAAGGGCAAGGTCGCCAAACTGGTCTGCCACTACCACCAGTGGACCTATGAGCTGGACGGTCGCCTGCTGTTCGCCGGCACCGAAATGGGCGCCGACTTCGACATGAAGCAATACGGCCTCAAACCGGTAAACGTGAAGACTGCCGGCGGCTACATCTTCATCAGCCTGGCGGAGAATCCACCGGCCATCGATGACTTCCTGTCGACGCTGAACCACTACATGGAACCGTACGACATGGAGAACACCAAGGTGGCGATCACCACCACCTTGATCGAAAAGGCCAACTGGAAACTGGTGCTGGAAAACAACCGCGAGTGCTACCACTGCAACGCCTCGCATCCGGAACTGCTGAAAACCCTGCTGGAGTGGGACGACGTCACCGACCCACGCGCCGATCAGGCGTTCAAGGATCACGTCGCCGCGTCTTCCGCCGCTTGGGAAGCCGAGAAAATTCCTTATGCCCACGCCAGTTTCGGCCTGCGCAACCGCATCGTGCGTATGCCGCTGCTGAAGGGCACCGTGTCGATGACCCTCGACGGCAAACAGGGCTGCGCCAAGCTGATGGGGCGGATCAAGAACCCGGATCTCGGTTCGATGCGCATCCTGCACTTGCCGCACTCGTGGAACCACTGCATGGGCGATCACATCATCGTCTTCACCGTGTGGCCGATCAGCGCGCAGGAAACCATGGTCACCACCAAGTGGATCGTCCACAAGGATGCGGTGGAAGGCGTCGATTACGACGTCGAACGCATGCGCCAGGTGTGGGACGCGACCAACGATCAGGACCGGCGGCTGGCCGAAGAGAACCAGCGCGGGATCAACTCCACCGCCTATCAACCCGGGCCGTACTCGAAGACGTATGAGTTTGGTGTTGTGAATTTTGTCGATTGGTACAGCGAGCGGTTGTTGAGCAACCTTGGGGCTGAGCCTGCGCCTTATCTCAAGGGCGTGCCCGTACAAGGATAAAAAGCATCGCTGGCAAGCCAGCTCCCACAGGGTTCTGCGGTGTACACATAGGTTGTGAGCGCCGCCAAAACCTGTGGGAGCTGGCTTGCCAGCGATGGCGTCCTGATATTCACCTCTGGTCTCCATTGGATGAATTCTGATCAATCACCTCTCACACCTTACCCACCAAGCCCCCCCAGCCTTCCGCGAACAACTTATCCACATACCCACCCACAGCAAATGGGGACAACTGTGGATGACTCGAAAAATATCCCACTGATTTGCAAAGAAAAACCGTGACTTATCCAGAAGTACGGTTTGCCATGGCCATTGAGTGTTTTTTGATCACATCTCTGTATGCCACGGTTTGTATGGCTTGCAGAGGGTGGCGAACACCTTATCCACAGAAGCACCAACAGAGAACGGGGGTAACTTTTGCTGCGCTGTGGAAAACTGCTGGAGACCTTGAAAAATCAGGCATTCGGGAAGGGTTATGGCCGTCAAAGCAAGGAATTGGTCAGTTTTTAATCAGCAACCTACAAGCCACGCTTTACGTGGCTCTCAGAGGAGAGCGAACATCTTATCCACAGAAGCGCCAACAGAGATCGGGGGTAACTTATCCGTTCGCCTGGGGAAAAAAGCCCATAAAAACCGCCACTTATACTGGTTGTTTTTTGATCGCAGGCCTGAAAGGCTTGATTGACGTGGGGTGCAGGGATAGGCGAACACGTTATCCACAGATTCGCCAACAGGGATTGTGGGTAAAACGGCTTGCCCTCACCCCAGCCCTCTCCCGGAGGTAGAGGGGGCCGACCGAGTTGCCTGTTTGAGGTACATCGACCTGAACCTCCAATGTGATCTCAGGTTGGCCAAGCCAAAGTCACAGCGACAGTCGCAGGTCGATGTGGATGTGGATGTGGATGTGGATGTGGATGTAGATAGGTCACGGCAGTGACGCAGGTCGATGCAAATGGCCAATGCAACTCGGTCAGTCCCCTCTCCCTCCGGGAGAGGGCTAGGGTGAGGGGCTCTTCAGCGGACAACGCCCTCTTCGATCAGCAGTTTGAGAATCGCTTCAGCCCCGGCCTGCGCCGTAACACCTTTGAGCACCTGCCCACCACCGCCACTGGCTTTGGCAGTAGCAGCCTTCATCCGATCAGCGCCGCTTTTGGCCTTGATCACCTTCAACCGTTTTGGCCGAGGTTTGGCCGGTTGCAGCGTGGCCACAGACAAAAGTTCATCGTCGACAATCTCGACGTCATCAGCCTCCAGCATCCCACGCCGCGCCGGCCCATACGCACTCTGCCTCGGTTTCGGCGCAGCGTTATCCACAGTTGCCAGAAACGGCAGCTTCACCTTCAACCGCCGCCGCTGCCCACGCGGCAATGCTTGCAACACCAGCGCCGAGCCATCATTGATCGACTCGACCTGCGCCAACCCCACCACCAATGGCCAGCCCAACCCTTCGGCCAGCAGAAACGGCAACATTCCCGAACCTTCACCGGTTTCCGCCTGGCTCCCCGTCAGCACCACTTGAGCACCGGCCTCACGCAGGTAAGCCGTCAGCGCAGGCAGCGCATCCGCGCCTGCCGGTTGCTCCAGCACATGCATCTGCTCCAGCCCCATGCCCAGATAGGCGCGCAACGCCGGTTCGGCAACATCGCCGGCGTGCAGCACTTGCAGGTTATCCCCAGCCAGTTGCAGCCCCAGCTCTACGGCTCGCGCATCCTGTTCGGCGCGGCGTGGGCGCCCCGAGGTTGGGTGGGCGCCGATTGAAACCAGACTGATGATTTTCGTGTTCATAGCGTTTCCTTAAGCCGCATCGCGCTTGGCGTCGTTGCGGTAAGCCGCCACCGCCGCAATCAAGGCTTGAAGAATCTCCGCGCTCTCACCGATCACCGACAGGTCGGCACGTTTGATCATGTCGCAACCCGGATCGAGGTTGATCGCCACCACTTTGTCGCAGGCGCCAATGCCTTGCAGATGCTGGATCGCCCCGGAAATCCCCACCGCCACGTACACCCGCGCGGTAACCCAGGTGCCGGATGCGCCGACCTGCCGATCACGCGCCATGAAGCCGTCATCCACCGCCACCCGCGACGCGCCTTCGGTGGCGCCCAGTGCGGCGGCAGTCTGGTGGAACAGCGCCCAGTCGTTGACGCCGTTACCACCGGAGAAGATGAACTCGGCTTCAGCCATCGGAATCGCCGCCGGGTCCACCGCCACGGCACCGAGATCCTCGATTCGCGACAAGCTGCGCACGACACTTGTGGGTAACTCCACGGCCAACGCTTCGTGACGGGTTTCGCTGACCGGTTCGGCGCATTCGGCCGAGGCCAGAATCAATCGCGCCACCGGCCGTGCCAGGTCTTGCAGGCCCGCACCGGCGCGGCCAATGCATTCCTGATCCTTGACCTGCCAGACCCGTGTCGCTGGCCGCTCGCCCAATGCAGCTGCGAAACGTCGGCCGAGTTCACCGCCACCGCTGCGACTGTCTGGCAGCAGCCAGTGACGCGGGCTGAACTGGTTATCCACAGCCCGCAAACCCTGCACTCGTTGTTCCGGTGCATAACCGTTGAATTGCTCACCATCGAGCACCAGCAAGCGATCAACGCCCGCCGTCGCGAAAGCGCTTTCCTTGTGTTCACCAAAGACCACGGCCAACACCGCGCCATCCTTGCCGGCCAACTCATGGGCAAGACCCAGCAAGTCGCGGTCGTGACTGCTCAAGCGGCCGCCGACCATGTCCGGCACCACGCTGATGTAAAACGCCGGGGCCGGCACTTGATGCAGTGGTAATTGCACTTCTACAGCGGCAGAACGTTTAGTCGCCCCGCCCTGTTGCGCGCCGCTTCGGTCAATACGCTTGATGCCGTTGGGGCCGATGAAACCGATGCCGTGCAGGTTTTTACGGATGACGCCGTTCGGCCCCATCCAGCTGTGTTGTGCCGGTTGCATGGCAGCGTGCAGCGGATGCAGGCGGTTGCGGGCAATCCATTCGGCGCGCGGATCGCGGCGGATAATGTCGCTCATCAGTGGGCCTCCGCAGGTTCACGTTTGGCTGGGCTGGCCGGTTTGCTCGGTGCGGCGTCTTCCAGCAACGCGTCGGCCACAAGCTCCGCAATGTCCTTGATCAGCGGACGCGGTTCGACCACGCCTTCGAGCATCGCCGTGCACTGTGGACAACCCACGGCCACCAGTTCAGCGCCGGTCTCGCGGATATCGTCCATGCGCATGTCGGGGATGCGCTGCTTGCCCGGAATGTCGGTGATCGGCGCGCCACCACCGCCGCCGCAGCAACGCGAACGAAAGCCCGAACGTTGCATCTCTTTGACTTCAATACCGAGCGCACGCAGCACCTCACGCGGCGCTTCGTACTCGCCGTTGTAGCGGCCGAGATAACACGGATCGTGATAGGTCACGCTGTTGCCTTTGTGCTGACCGAGATTGAGCGCGCCGGCCTGAATGATTTCCGCCATGTAGGTGCTGTGGTGCTGCACCAGGTAGTGGCCGTCGAACGCGCCGTATTCGTTTTTCAGCACATGGAAACTGTGCGGATCACAGGTGACGATGCGATTGAAGCTGTACTTGGCCAAGGTCTGGATATTGCGTTTGGCGAGCTGCTGGAACGTCGCTTCGTCGCCGAGACGGCGGGCCACGTCGCCACTGTCGCGTTCTTCGAGGCCAAGCACGGCGAAGTCGATTTTCGCCGCTTTCAGCACTTTGACGAAGGCGCGCAAGGTGCGTTGATTGCGCATGTCGAAGGCGCCGTCGCCGACCCAGAACAACACGTCGGTAGATTTCTTTTCGCTGAGCAGATTGAGGTTCAGGTCCGCCGCCCAATTCATTCGCCCGCCCGGTGCAAAACCGCCAGGGTTGTCGGTGGCGATGAGGTTTTCCAAGACTTCGGCGCCCTTGTTCGGGGTCGCGCCTTTTTCCAGAGTCAGATGGCGGCGCATGTCGACGATGGCATCGACGTGCTCAATCATCATCGGGCATTCCTCGACGCAGGCGCGGCAAGTGGTGCACGACCATAGGGTATCGGCATCGACCAGACCATTGACGATCGGTTGATGCGGATTACCTGAATGCTCGCCGATTGGTTTGCCTGGATACGGGCTGCCAGCAAACTTGGCGTCGGTGCCGCCAGCCAGACCGACGACCATGTCCTGAATCAGTTTTTTCGGGTTCAACGGTTGGCCGGCGGCGAATGCCGGGCACGCGGCTTCGCACTTGCCGCACTGCACACAGGCGTCGAAACCGAGCAATTGGTTCCAGGTGAAATCCTTGGGTTTTTCCACGCCCAGCGGCGCAGTTGGATCGTTGAGATCCAAAGGCTTCAAACCGGTGGAACGGCCGCCGCCAAAACGTTCGGCGCGACGGTGCCAAGCCAGATGCAGAGCACCGGCGAAGGCGTGCTTCATCGGCCCGCCCCAGGTCATGCCGAACAGCAATTCCGACACGCCCCACAGCACGCCAATCCCGAGAATTACCGCCAGCAACCAGCCGCCGAAGTCCTGCGGCAGAATCCCGGCCACCGGCAAGGTCACCAGAAAAAACGACGCCGAGAACGCCAGCAGGCTTTTCGGCAGGCGCATCCACGGGCCTTTCGACAGCCGCGACGGCGGGTTGCGCCGACGCATATAAACGAAGATCGCGCCGACGAACATCACTGCCGACATCAGCAGCAAGGCGTAACCGAGGATGCGGTTATGCAGGCCGAAGCCGTGCACCAGAATCGCCAGCGCAATCGACGCCACCGCGCCGCCGGCCGTGGCCACGTGGGTATTGGCGATGTATTTATCCCGCGCCACCACATGGTGCAGATCGACCATGTAGCGCTTGGGCATGGCGAGCAGGCCGCCGATCAGATCGACCTTCGAGGCCCGGCCCCGACGCCACATCGCCACCCGCCGCAGCGCGCCTAGAACCGCGAGGCCCAGGGCTGCGAACAACAGGATTGGAAGAAGGGTGTTCAACATAGGTGTTGCTCCCAAAGACTTCGAGTCTTACAGGTCGAGGTGCCTTACTCGGTCCCTGTGGGAGCGGGCTTGCCCGCGATTGCATTCTGTCAGTCACATTTGCATCGACTGACCCACCGCTATCGCGGGCAAGCCCGCTCCCACAGGGTTATGTGCAAGCCGTTAAAAGTCTTTACACAGTCTGAGTGCGTCGTAGATCGCGGCGTGGGTGTTGCGCTGCGCCACGCAGTCGCCGATGCGGAACAACAAGTAGTCGTCACCAGTGGTGCTCAGCGATGGCTGCGGCTTGATCGCAAACAACGCGTCGATGTCGATCTGGCCCTTGTTGCGCGATCCTTCCTTGAGCCCGTAGTACAGCTCTTCGTCCGGACGCACGCCGTTTTCCACCACCACCTGATCGACCACCCGTTCCTCTTTGGCACCGGTGTATTCGTTCTCCAGCACCGCGATCAGTTTGTCGCCTTCGCGGTAGACCTTCTCCAGCATCATGTCGCCGGTCATGATCACTTCTTTCGGGTACATGCTGCGGTAGTAGGTCGGGAACGACGTACCGCCGATGGCCACGCCCGGTTTGATGTCGTCGGTGACGATCTCGACCTGGCTGCCCTTGTCGGCGAGGAAGTCGGCGACCGACATCCCGGTGAATTCACAAATGGTGTCGTAAACCAGCACGTTCTTGCCAGGCGCAACCTTGCCGTCGAGCACGTCCCAACTGCTGACCACCAGCCCTTCGGCCGCGCCCCAGTGTTCGTTCTGCTCAAGGAACGGATGACCGCCAACCGCCAGCACCACCACGTCTGGACGCAAGTCCATGATCGTGGCGACATCGGCTGCAGTGCCCAGACGCAGGTCGACTTTCAGCCGGGCCAGTTCCAATTGGAACCAGCGGGTGATGCCGGCGATCTGGTCGCGTTGCGGTGCTTTCGATGCAGTGGTGATCTGCCCGCCAATGAAATCTTTCTTCTCGAACAGCGTCACGTCGTGGCCGCGTTCAGCGGATACCCGCGCCGCTTCCATCCCGGCCGGGCCGGCACCGACGACCACGACTTTGCGCTTAACACCGGTGGATTTTTCGATGATGTGCGGCACGCCCATGTATTCACGGGAGGTCGCGGCGTTCTGGATGCACAGCACATCCAGCCCTTGGTACTGACGGTCGATGCAATAGTTGGCGCCGACACACTGTTTGATCTGGTCGATCTGGCCCATCTTGATCTTGGCGATCAGGTGCGGATCAGCGATGTGCGCGCGGGTCATGCCGACCATGTCGACGTAACCGCCCTCGAGAATCCGCGTGGCCTGGTTCGGGTCCTTGATGTTTTGCGCATGCAGGACCGGCGCTTTCACCACCTCTTTGATCCCGGCCGCCAAATGCAAAAATGGCTCCGGTGGATAACTCATATTGGGGATAACGTTGGCCAGGGTGTTGTGGGTGTCGCAACCCGAACCGACCACGCCGATGAAGTCGAGCATGCCGGTGTCGTCGTAGTACTTGGCGATCTGTTTCATGTCCTCGTGGGACAGGCCGTCCGGGTGGAATTCGTCACCGCACAGACGGATACCGACGCAGAAATCGTCGCCGACTTCCTTGCGCACAGCCTTGAGCACTTCAAGGCCGAAACGCATGCGGTTCTCGAAGCTGCCGCCCCATTCATCGGTGCGCTTGTTGACGCGCGGGCTCCAGAACTGGTCGATCATGTGCTGGTGCACGGCGGACAGCTCGACGCCGTCCAGACCACCGGCCTTGGCGCGGCCAGCGGCAGTGGCGTAGTTGCCGATCACCCGCCAGATTTCTTCCGGCTCGATGGTTTTGCAGGTCGCGCGGTGTACCGGCTCACGGATGCCCGACGGTGACAGCAGGGTCGGCCAGTGTTCGCCGTCCCAGCGCGAGCGACGGCCCATGTGGGTAATCTGGATCATAATCTTGGCGCCATGCTTGTGCATGGCGTCGGCCAGGTTCTGGAAATGCGGGATGATCCGGTCGTCCGCCAGGTTCACCGATTTCCACCAGCCTTGCGGGCTGTCGATGGCCACGCTGGACGAACCGCCGCAAATCGCCAAGCCGATACCGCCCTTGGCTTTCTCTTCGTAATACTTGACGTAGCGGTCGGTGGTCATGCCGCCGTCGGTCGCGTAGACCTCGGCGTGCGCGGTGCTGAGCACACGGTTGCGGATGGTCAGTTTGCCGATCTGGATCGGCGCAAACATTGCTTCGAAAGCCATGGCGGGTTCCTCGACTTACAACGGCTTGACGGTGAACAAGCCGTCGTCGTGGCCTTCTTCGGAGCCACCGTAAACTTGCTCGGCAACCGTGCGAATCTTGCTGCCGCGAGCCTCAAGAATCTGATCCATCGCGCCGGCAAACCAGCCGGTAAACATGTAGTCGACCTTGCGCCCAACCTTGCCGTAGACGTAGACGAACGCCGAGTGTTCGAGCTTGACGCTGGCAGTGCCTTTATCGAGGTCGATGTCCTGAATCTTGAACAGGCCCCAGCCGCGCTGCGACAGACGCTTCATGTAATGTTCGAACACCGCGACGCCTTCCAGGCCATGGCATTCAGCTTCTTTTTCACACCAGTGCCAGGCGGACTTGTAGCCGGCCTTGTAGAGGATCTCGGCGTAGGCGTCAGCGCCCAAAACCTCTTCGATGCCCATGTGGTTGTTGACGAAAAAGTGGCGCGGCACGTAGAGCATCGGCAGGGCGTCGGAGGTCCAGACACCGGTTTCGCTGTCGACTTCGATTGGCAATTGCGGGGCGATCTTGGCCATGGAAACTAAACTCCGGAAAAATTTGCATTCAGTGTTGGCCGCAGCCCTCACCCCAGCCCTCTCCCGCAGGAGAGGGGGCAGTTCGGCGGCGGTCTTTGGAAAGCGTTACTCGCCCCAGACGTCTTTAAGGACGTTGACCCAGTTTTCGCCCATGATCTTGCGCACCACACGTTCGGGATGGCCGCGCTTGAGCAGGGTTTCAGTCAGGTTCGGGAATTCGCCGACGGTGCGGATGCCCAGCGGGTTGATGATCTTGCCGAAGCTGGTCAGACGGCGGGCGTAGCCCTTGTCGTGAGTCAGATATTCGAAGAAGTCCTGACCATGACCCTGAGTGAAGTCGGTGCCGATGCCGATGGCGTCTTCGCCGACGATGTTCATCACGTATTCGATGGCTTCGGCGTAGTCGTCGATGGTCGAATCGATGCCCTTGGCGAGGAACGGCGCGAACATGGTCACGCCGACAAAACCGCCGTGGTCAGCGATGAACTTCAGTTCTTCATCGGACTTGTTGCGCGGGTGCTCTTTAAGCCCCGACGGCAGGCAGTGGGAATAGCAGACCGGTTTTTTCGATTCGAGGATGACTTCCTCGGAGGTCTTGGAACCGACGTGGGACAGGTCGCACATGACGCCGACGCGGTTCATCTCGGCGACGATTTCGCGACCGAAACCCGACAGGCCGCCATCACGTTCGTAGCAGCCGGTGCCGACCAGATTCTGGGTGTTGTAGCACATCTGCACGATGCCGACGCCGAGTTGCTTGAACACCTCGACATAGCCGATCTGGTCTTCAAACGCGTGAGCATTCTGGAAGCCGAAAAGGATGCCGGTCTTGCCCTGCTCCTTGGCCTTGCGGATATCGGCGACGGTGCGGACGGGGATCACCAGGTCGCTGTTCTCGCGGATCAGCTTCTGGCTGGCGGCGATGTTGTTGACGGTCGCCTGAAAGCCTTCCCACACCGACACAGTGCAGTTGGCCGCCGTCAGACCGCCCTTGCGCATGTCTTCGAACAGCTCGCGGTTCCATTTGGCAATGATCAGACCGTCGATAACGATGCTGTCGGCGTGTAATTCGGCTGGGCTCATCAGGCGTCCCCTTATTGGCAATTCATGCGCCGAATCGTCTGCCGGCGCTTTGGGGCCAGCATATGCCTCGGTGCAGGGGCGACCGGGTGCAAAAACGACAGGGGAATTGCCGAAAGCGTCAATCCGCGACAAAGGGTCGTCAGGCGGCCCGACCAGCCACCTGTTCAAGCCCGCCAGCTTGAGCCAGAATCCCACGCATCTTGGATACATCACTGGATGAGAGCGGCGACCTCAATGAAATCGATCTTCCTGGCCCTGGCACTGATTGCGACCGGCGTACACGCCGCCGAAGAGTCCGACAACAACCCGTGCGACGCAGTCGAAAACGACGTGCAGACCCTGGAATGCTCGACCTACAGCCGCACCACGGCCGAAGACCTGCTCAAAGACAACTACACCAGCCTGTCCGAACGCATGCAAACGGCGTACGGCAAGAACCCGACGCAACTGGCCGACATCACAGCCAAACTCAAGACAGCTCAGCAGCAATGGCTGAAGACCCGGGATGCGGATTGCGCGGTGGAAGCCTTCCCGGCGACGGATGGCAGCAAGGCGTTCAAGATTGCACAGAACGATTGCGTGGCGCGGATGAGTGATGAGCGGTCGGAGTTTTTGGAGTCGATCGGGCAGGAGTGAGCGTCTGAGCTGTAAGCTGCACTTCTATAGCTAATCAAGGGACACCCATGAACATCTGCGGCATTGAAATCAAAGGCAGCGAAGCGATCATCGCCGTGGCCGCTCTCGACGGTTCGACCCTGAGCCACATCCCTCTCGCCACCAAGAAAATCGCCCTCGACGATGACGACGAGGCGGCCAATGTAAAGCTGTTCGCCGCGCAGGTGGCGTCGTTTGTGCGCGAGAATTCGGTTGACCGAATTGCGATCAAGAAGCGCAGCAAGAAGGGTGAGTTCGCCGGTGGGCCGACCACGTTCAAGATCGAAGGCGTGTTTCAGTTGCTCGACGGTTGTGAGGTGACGCTGCTGTCGCCGCAAACGATCAATGCCCAGGCCAAGAAGCATAATTTCGAGCTGCCGGGGACGCTGAACAAGTATCAGCATGAGGCTTACAAGGCTGCGTGCTCGGCGTTGGTTAAGAAGTAAACAAGACTTACAAGCTCAGCAGATCCTGTGGGAGCGAGCTTGCTCGCGAAGACGGAGTGTCAGGCAACTGGTTTGTTGAATCATCTACCGCATTCGCGAGCAAGCTCGCTCCCACAGGTTAATTCACTGACTTCAAGATCAGGCCTGTACGGTACGGCGATCCTCGCGAGGACAACGCGCAAACCGTACCCGATAGCTACGGGTGAAATATGACGGCGATTCAAACCCGCACGCGATGCTCACCTCCAGCACGCTCATGTCGGTCTGGCGCAGCAACTGCCGAGCCTTCTCCAGCCGCAATCGCAGGTAGAAATTGCTCGGTGTATCGTTCAGATGCAGCCGAAACAACCGCTCCAGTTGTCGCCGCGTCACCTTGATTGATTCCGCCAGCGCCAGCGTGGTCAGCGGCGGCTCGCTGTGCTGTTCCATCTCACCGATCACGTGCACCAGTTTCTTGTTGCTGATGCCGTAACGCGTGGCGACTTCCATGCGCTGGTGGTCTTTGCGCGGGCGGATGCGGCCGAGCACAAACTGCTCGCTGACCTGAATCGCCAGTTGCGGGTCGTGGGCCTGGGCGATCAAGTCGAGCATCAGATCGATGGAAGCGGTGCCGCCGGCCGAGGTGATGCGCCGCCGGTCGATCTCGAACAGTTCCTGCGTCACGCTGAGCTGTGGATAAGATTCCTTGAAGGCGTCGATGGCTTCCCAGTGCAGGGTCAGGCGATGACCCTCGAGCAGGCCCGCCTCGGCGAGGACGAAACTGCCGGTGTCGATGGCGCCGAGGGTGACGCCTTCGTTGTCCAGTCGGCGCAGCCAGTGTTCCAGAGCAGGGGTGGCGAATTTCAGCGGTTCGAATCCGGCGACCACCAACAGCGTCGCGCCTTTCTTCAGCGGCTCCAGCGCTGCGTCGGCGTTTACCGACATGCCATTACTCGCCAACACTGCCCCGCCATCGGCGCTGAGCACATGCCAACGGTACAGCTCACCGCGAAAGCGGTTGGCCACCCGCAGCGGTTCGATCGCAGAGATAAAGCCGATGGCGGAGAAGCCCGGCATCAACAAAAAATAGAAATCCTGGGACATGGGCGCACTCGGTTGGCGGGTAGCGTGGCTCGTTGATACGCCGATTGTCGTCGGCGTTCAAGCGTATAGGTCGCTACAGTGCAAGTGCCAGTCGCCGTAGTGCGCTTTCACGGGCGCATTGCTGCGTAACTTTGCATCACCGACGCACCAGACGCCGGAAACCACAATAAACGACCTGCCGAGGAACCCGACATGAAACGACTGATCAGCAGCTGTGTTCTTGCACTCAGCGGTACCGCTTTCTTGAGCGCCAGCGTCATGGCGGCCGAACCCGCATCGTGCCAGAACGTGCGCATGGGCGTGGTCAACTGGACCGACGTGATCGCCACCAGTGCCATGACCCAGGTCCTGCTCGACGGCCTCGGCTACAACACCAAACAAACCAGCGCATCCCAGCAAATCATCTTCGCCGGGATCCGCGATCAGCGTCTGGACCTGTTCCTCGGCTACTGGAACCCGTTGATGACGCAGACCATCACCCCGTTCGTCGACGCCAATCAGGTCAAAGTCCTCGAAGCGCCAAGCCTGAAAGATGCCCGCGCCACCCTCGCCGTACCGACGTATCTGGCTGATAGGGGCCTGAAAACCTTCGCCGACATCGCCAAATTCGAGAAAGAACTGGGCGGCAAGATTTACGGCATCGAGCCAGGCTCGGGCGCCAACACCCAGATCAAAGCGATGATCGCCAAGAACCAGTTCGGCCTCGGCAAATTCCAGTTGGTCGAATCAAGCGAGGCCGGCATGCTCGCCGCCGTTGACCGCGCCGTGCGCCGCAAAGAGGCCGTGGTGTTCTTCGGCTGGGCGCCGCACCCGATGAACGTCAACGTGCAGATGACTTATCTGACTGGCAGCGAAGACGCCCTCGGCCCGAACGAAGGCATGGCCACCGTGTGGACGGTCACGTCGCCGAAGTACGCCGAACAGTGCCCGAACATCGGTCGCCTGCTGAGCAACCTGACCTACACCGCCGAAGACGAGAGCCGGATGATGCAGCCGTTGCTCGATCACAAGGACGCCTTCGAGTCCGCAAAGCAATGGCTCAAGGATCACCCGCAGGACAAGCAGCGCTGGCTCGAAGGTGTGACCACGTTCGACGGCAAACCGGCAGTTGAAAACCTGAAACTGACCAGCAAATAACCCACCACGAATCACCGCTTCGCAGCCCGAAATGGGCTGCGGACAGACCCATCACGCCTGAAGGAAACCGCACCATGAACCACGACGTCATCATCACCTGCGCACTTACCGGTGCTGGCGACACGACCGCCCGCAGCCCTCACGTGCCGGTCACCCCGAAACAGATCGCTGCGACCGCCGTGGAAGCCGCCAAGGCTGGCGCCACCGTGGTGCATTGCCATGTGCGTGACCCGCAGACCGGCAAGTTCAGCCGCGACGTGGCGCTGTACCGTGAAGTGATGGAGCGGATCCGCGAGGCGGACGTCGACATCATCGTCAACCTCACGGCCGGCATGGGCGGCGACCTGGAAATCGGCGCTGGCGAGAACCCGATGGAGTTCGGCCCGAACACCGATCTGGTGGGCCCGCTGACCCGTCTGGCCCATGTTGAAGCGCTGCTGCCGGAAATCTGCACCCTCGATTGCGGCACCCTGAACTTTGGCGATGGCGACACCATTTACGTGTCCACACCGGCGCAACTGCGTGCGGGTGCCAAGCGCATTACCGAACTCGGGGTGAAAGCCGAATTGGAAATTTTCGATACCGGTCATCTGTGGTTCGCCAAGCAGATGATCAAGGAAGGTCTGCTCGATAACCCGCTTTTTCAGCTGTGCCTGGGCATCCCGTGGGGCGCGCCGGCGGACACCACCACCATGAAAGCCATGGTCGACAACCTGCCGGCCGACGCGGTTTGGGCTGGCTTCGGTATCGGCCGGATGCAGATGCCGATGGCGGCGCAAGCGGTGCTGCTCGGCGGCAACGTGCGGGTCGGTCTGGAAGACAACCTGTGGCTGGACAAGGGTGTGCTGGCGACCAACGGCCAACTTGTTGAGCGCGCCACCGAGATCCTCAGCCGCCTCGGCGCCCGCGTGCTGACCCCGGCTGAAGGTCGCCAGAAAATGGGCCTGACTCAGCGCCGGTAAACCTCACCCCCTTTTCACCTTGTGTAATGAAATTTGTGGTGAGGGGATTTATCCCCGATGGGTGGCGCAGCCGCCCCAAAACCCGACACCCCGGTGTATCAGACATACCGAGCGTGCTGGTTTTACGACTGCTGTGCAGCCGATCGGGGATAAACCCCCTCGCCACAAGGGACAGGTTCACGAGGGATCACCGAACCTTTTCAGGAAGTCACCATGAGCTTTATCACCGAAATCAAAACCTTTGCAGCCCTTGGCAGTGGTGTCATCGGCAGCGGCTGGGTCGCTCGTGCCCTCGCCCACGGCCTCGACGTGGTGGCCTGGGACCCGGCGCCCGGCGCTGAAGCGGCACTGCGCAAACGCGTGGCCAATGCTTGGAGTGCGCTTGAGAAAAACGGTCTCACGCCGGGTGCTTCGCAGGATCGTCTGCGCTTTGTCGCGACCATCGAAGAGTGCGTGCGTGATGCTGATTTCATTCAGGAAAGCGCTCCGGAACGTCTGGAACTGAAACTGGAATTGCACAGCAAAATCAGCGCATCCGCCAAACCAAACGCGTTAATCGGTTCCAGCACTTCAGGCCTGCTGCCGAGCGAGTTCTACGAGAGTTCGACCCACCCGGAACGCTGCGTGGTCGGCCATCCGTTCAACCCGGTTTACCTGCTGCCCTTGGTGGAAGTGGTCGGCGGCAAGAACACCGCGCCTGAGGCCGTGCAAGCGGCGATGAAAGTCTACGAATCCCTCGGCATGCGTCCGCTGCATGTGCGTAAGGAAGTGCCTGGATTCATCGCCGACCGTTTGCTCGAAGCGCTGTGGCGCGAGGCGCTGCACCTGGTCAACGACGGCGTCGCGACCACGGGCGAGATCGACGATGCGATCCGTTTTGGTGCGGGGCTGCGCTGGTCGTTCATGGGCACGTTCCTGACTTACACGCTGGCCGGTGGTGATGCCGGGATGCGCCACTTCATGTCGCAATTCGGCCCGGCGTTGCAGTTGCCGTGGACCTATCTGCCAGCGCCGGAACTGACTGACAAGTTGATTGATGATGTGGTCGATGGCACCAGCGATCAGCTTGGCGAACGCAGCATTTCTGCGCTGGAGCGCTATCGTGATGATTGCCTGCTGGCGGTGCTTGAGGCGGTGAAGACCACCAAAGAGAAGCATGGGATGGCGTTCAGCGAGTGATGTGTTTGGCATGACAGTGAGGCCCTCACCCTAGCCCTCTCCCAAGGGTAGAGGGGACTGACCGAGGTGCTCTTGCGAGCTACACCGACTTGCACCACCGAGCCGAACTCAAGTTTTGAATCGCATAAAGATCGGCTCCCTTTCCCCCTCGCCCCCTTGGGGGCGGTCCGACGTTTCGGGAGGGCTGGGGTGAGGGGGTTGCTTTTGATCTTCACCACAAACCTTCTGCCGGAACCCAACCATGCCCGCCCTCACCACCTACCAAACCAAAATCATCCCCGACTGGGTCGACTACAATGGCCACCTGCGCGATGCCTTTTACCTGCTGATTTTCAGCTACGCCACCGATGCCCTGATGGATCGCCTCGGCATGGACAGCAACAACCGCGAAGCCAGCGGCCACTCGTTGTTCACCCTCGAACTGCACCTCAACTATCTGCATGAAGTGAAGCTCGACGCCGACGTCGAAGTACACACGCAAATCATCGGCCACGACAGCAAACGTCTGCACCTCTATCACAGCCTGCACAAAGTCGGTGATCCCCAGGAACTGGCCGGCAACGAGCAAATGTTGCTCCACGTTGATCTCGCCGGTCCGCGCTCGGCACCGTTCAGCCTCGACACGCTGAGCCGCCTGCAAGCCATCGTCGCCGAGCAAACCGATCTGCCCGCCCCCGCTTGCATCGGCCGCGTCATCGCCCTGCCGCCTGCCCGATAAACCGCGTCGCCGTTCATCGCGGGCAAGCCCGCTCCCACAGGTTTTGGGTCAGACCACATTTTTGTGATCGACCCCGAACCCTGTGGGAGCGGGCTTGCCCGCGATGGCGTCCACAAAAGCAACTCAGACTTCCTGATTCACAGACAAAAAAAGCCCCGATTCCAGCCGTGACAGGATCGGGGCAGAGGCTACTGTTGAGGAGCTGCGATGCGAGGGTGACCAAACCTTCGTGTTGCAAGCTGAGTCCAGTGTGCCTACTCCGCTGCACAGCGAGTTAGCCGAAAACGACCTGTTCATAGCCGTCGCGGCCACTGCGACAAATCGCTCTTGCCGTCACTTCACCCGCCTACCAGAATCGAACCACGACCTCCGTTGCCGAAGAAGGATTCGCCTCATGATGTACGCCGACTTGATTGATCAGGAAGACCTGTTGGGCCAGCTCAAGGCATTGGGATTCGAGGTGCCGCCGGGCGCTACTGCAGAGCAGGCATGCGAATACGCCGTGCGTGGTCTGGACGATGTTCGGGCGAATACGTTGAGGGCTATGGTCAAGCAGATGTACACCAGCAGTGCGACGATTTTGCCGGCGGTGCGTGAGGCTTTTGACAAGCAGTTGCTACCGGCACTGGCGCAATATCAGCAGACCCGCAACGCCTGATAGTCCGTCATCGCTGGCAAGCCAGCTCCCACAGTGTTTTGTAGTGAACACCACACTTGTGTCCAACACAGATCCTGTGGGAGCTGGCTTGCCAGCGATGAAGATGACTCGGTTTCAGAGCCTTACACTGGCAAACGTCGATTCATTACGCGCCTGACTCAACGCCGACATCGGCCCCGACAGCGGCGCCATCACGATCGCTTGCGGCAGCGGCAGCATCGCCACTTGCTGGGTGGTGTTGGACCCTACGCGCTCGTCACGCGGCGGAATGCCGAAGTATTCGCGGTAGCACTTGGAAAAGTGCGGCGTCGACACGAAACCGCACACCGACGCCACTTCGATGATCGACATCGGCGTCTGCTTGAGCAATTGCCGGGCGCGGATCAGGCGCAGCTTGAGGTAGTAGCGCGAAGGCGAGCAGTGCAGGTATTTCTGGAACAGGCGCTCGAGCTGACGACGCGACACGGCGACGTACACCGCCAGTTCATCGAGGTCGATTGGCTCTTCCAGATTGGCTTCCATCAGCGCGACGATTTCCTGCAATTTCGGCTGGTTGGTGCCGAGCATGTGCTTGAGCGGCACGCGCTGGTGATCCTGCTCGTTGCGGATGCGCTCGTAGACGAACATTTCCGAGATCGCGGCGGACAGTTCACGGCCATGATCACGGCTGATCAGGTGCAGCATCATGTCCAGCGGCGCGGTGCCGCCGGAGCTGGTGAAACGGTTGCGGTCGAGGGTGAACAAACGGGTGCTCATCGCCACGCGCGGGAAAGCTTCCTGCATCGCCGCCAGACATTCCCAGTGCACGCTGCAATCGAAACCGTCGAGCAGGCCGGCGCAAGCCAGCGCCCAACTGCCGGTGCACACGGCGCCGAGACGCTTGGACTGACGCGCCTGGCTTTGCAGCCACGAGACGTGTTCACGGGTAACGGTGCGTTGAATGCCGATGCCACCGCAGACGATCACGGTGTCCAGCGGCGGCGCTTTGTGCATGGAGGCGTCGGGGGTGATTTGCAGACCGTCACTGGCCCACACCTGGCCGCCATCGACGGTGAGGGTGCTCCAGCGATACAGCTCGCGACCGGACAATTGGTTGGCCATGCGCAGGGGTTCGACTGCGGAGGCCAGAGAAATCAGCGTGAAATTGTCCAGCAGCAGAAAGCCGATGGATTGAGGCGCACGGTTCTGGGGTTGGGCCCCGGAGTTGAACGACGTCATCGCGGTATCTCCTCACACAAAGCGGGTGATGGCCTCAGGCGGAGGCTCTTGTTATTGCCGCGTTCTCGCGTGGGAGACGGGCTTTGTTATGACAGAGCAATTGCCATGCCTAAATTGAATGCGCGTTCAATAACTCCTGAAAACGACGTCGCGACGTGTCTATTCGAGACTCCGACGAAAGGTGTTTCGAAGTGCCATCAACGACGGCACAAGCCCTGCCCCGTTGCGTGTGAGCATATCGGTAGCACTTGTGGGAACTGGCCTGCGCGCGATTGGCGAGGAGTGTCACCGCAGGCACGGGTGACGGGCGGTAGCAGGCGTTGATTGCGCGTAACAGGTGGGAAAGACTCTTATCTGATTGCGACGCGCTAAAAGGTGGCGCACTGGGTTGGGTGTGTTCAGTTAGCGAGCAGTTTTGACTGGTCTGGCTCTCCACCCTTTCCAAATCAAACATAAATCCTGTGGCGAGGGGATTTATCCCCGATCGGCTGCGCAGCAGTCGTAAACCCATTCACCGCGGTGTGTCAGGCAAAACTCGATTGCAGGACTTGGGGCCGCTTCGCAGCCCATCGGGGATAAATCCCCTCGCCACAGGGGCACCTCGGTCTCAGCACTCAACGGCACTGACCGCCAAACCACCGCGCGATGTCTCTTTATATTTGTCATGCATGTCGGCGCCGGTATCACGCATGGTGCGGATCACCCGGTCCAGCGAGATAAAGTGCTGACCATCGCCACGCAGCGCCATCTGCGCCGCGTTGATCGCTTTCACCGCCGCAATTGCATTGCGCTCGATGCACGGCACTTGCACCAGCCCACCCACCGGATCGCAGGTCAGCCCAAGGTTGTGCTCCAGGCCAATTTCCGCCGCGTTGCACAGTTGCTCAGGCGTGGCGCCAAGAATTTCCGCCAGCCCCGCCGCCGCCATCGCGCACGCCGAGCCGACTTCACCCTGACAACCGACTTCAGCACCGGAGATCGAAGCATTCTTCTTGCACAGAATCCCCACTGCCGCCGCGCCGAGTAAGTAGTCGACGACATTGGCGTCAGTCACCGCCTCGCTGAACTTCATAAAGTAGTGCAATACCGCCGGAATGATCCCCGCCGCGCCATTGGTCGGCGCCGTGACCATGCGCCCACCCGCGGCGTTCTCTTCATTCACGGCGAGGGCGAACAGGTTGACCCACTCCATCGCGCTCAGCGTCGAACCAATCACATTCGGCTTGCCCAGTTCCTGCAAGCTGCGGTGCAACTTCGCCGCGCGCCGACGCACATTCAAACCGCCGGGCAAGATGCCCTCGTGCTTTAGGCCCTGCTCGACGCAATCCTGCATCGCCCGCCACAGCTTCATCAGCCCGGCGCGAATCTCTTCTTCACTGCGCCAGACTTTTTCGTTAGCAAGCATCAGCTCAGCGACACGCAGGTTGTGCTTCTTGCACAGTTCCAGCAGCTCGACGGCGCTGGAAAAGTCATAAGGCAATTCGGTGCGATCCAGATCAACCACGCCGCTGGACGCCTGCGCTTCATCCACGACAAATCCGCCACCGACCGAATAGTAGGTGTCGCGATGCAGCTCGCCGTGATCGCCTTCGGCAACCAGGGTCATGGCATTGGGATGGAACGGCAGATTTTCGTCGATCAGGCGCATGTCGCGGTCCCAGACAAACGGCACCGACAAGCGACCATCCAATAGAAGCGTGTGGGTTTCACGCAGGGCCTGAATGCGCGGGCCGATCTGCGACGGGTCGATTGCGTCCGGCCATTCGCCCATCAGGCCCATGATCACCGCATTGTCGCTGCCGTGACCGATACCCGTGGCAGACAGCGAACCGAAAAGCTGAACCTCGACCCTCCGCACCTGTTCCAACTGATGCTTGTCGCGCAGCGATTCGACAAACAACGCCGCAGCGCGCATCGGCCCGACGGTGTGCGAACTGGAAGGGCCGATGCCGATTTTGAACAGGTCGAAAACGCTGATAGCCATGTTGCAGAGCTCCTGAGGATGCCGATCCGGGGCGCGAAGCGCCCGCTGGCGCAGCTGCTACGCTCAAGCAGCGATCCGCCGGAATGCCCGCATCATCAGGCTTTTTTCGGCTCGCACGGCGTCTGACACCGACGCACTCATGTCCACTAACGCCGCGCCTGTTTTCACGCTCAATTGCGCCGTTTTTATGCAGTCCAGATGGCCAGACCGGGCTGAAAAAAGCTGTAAACGACGTCACTGACACTGGATGCGACCATCCCTGTACTGGATACGACCCCCCCTGTAGGCGTCAGATTTTCACTGGTACATGATCGTTATGACTCGATTGCAAGGCGACGTGGTAGAGCTGTCTCCAGAACGCCATCCAACCGCAACCCATAAGTGCGGTGGTCCAGTCGGAACACTGCCAAAAAAAACACCAAGGAGTCCATCCATGAAAGGTTCCCCGTCGTTGTTGTTGGCCGCCATGCTGAGTCTGCCGTTACTGGCGCAAGCTGCAGAACCGGCACAGTGCAGTACCGTGAATTTCTCCGACGTCGGCTGGACCGACATCACCGCCACCACCGCCACCACCTCCGTCGTTCTCAACGCCCTCGGCTACAAGACCAAGACCACCATGATCTCCGTGCCTGTGACCTACAAGTCGCTGGCCGACGGCAAGAACATGGACGTGTTCCTCGGCAACTGGATGCCGACCATGGAAAACGACATCAAGGCCTACCGCGAAGCCGGCACCGTGGAAACCGTGCGCACCAACCTTACGGGCGCCAAGTACACCCTCGCCGTGCCGCAAGCCCTGTATGACAAAGGTCTGCATGACTTCGCCGACATCGCCAAATTCAAGAAAGAACTCGACGGCAAAATCTACGGCATCGAGCCTGGCAACGACGGCAACCGCCTGATCCAGAGCATGATCGACAAAGATGCTTTTGGCCTGAAAACCGCCGGTTTCAAAGTCGTCGAATCGTCTGAAGCGGGCATGCTCTCGCAGGTTGACCGGGCTTCGCGCCGTGGCACCGAAGTGGTGTTCCTCGGCTGGGCGCCGCACCCGATGAACAAGCGCTTCAAGATTCAGTACCTGACCGGCGGCGACGAATTTTTCGGCCCGGATTTCGGCGCCGCCACTGTGGCAACCAACACCCGCAAGGGTTACGCCACGGAATGCAGCAACGTCGGTCAGTTGCTGAAGAATCTGGAATTCACCGTCGACATGGAAAGCGAACTGATGGGCAACATCCTCGACGACAAGATGAAGCCTGACGCGGCCGCCAAGGCCTGGCTGAAAAAGAACCCACAGGTGCTCGATACCTGGCTCGCTGGCGTGACCACCATTGACGGTAAACCAGGCCTGGAGGCCGTGAAGAGCAAGTTGAGTCAGCCTTGATTTAAGAAGCACCGCTTATGCCGGGTGAGCTAGCTCACCCGGGCTGTTTATTTCCTTGCATGCGGACGTTCACTACCATGCTGATTGATCAGAAAATACCTTTAGGCCAGTACATCGCGGGCTTCGTTGAATGGTTGACGCAACACGGCGCCAACACCTTCGACGCAATCGCCGTGACGCTGGAAACGATGATCCACGGCGTGACGTTTGCGCTGACCTGGTTCAACCCGCTGGTCTTGATCGGCCTCATCGCCCTGCTCGCGCATCTGATCCAGCGCAAATGGGGACTCACCGCATTTGTAATTGCTTCCTTCCTGCTGATCCTCAACCTGGGGTATTGGCAGGAAACCATGGAAACCCTCGCCCAGGTGTTGTTCGCCACCTTTGTCTGCGTGCTGATCGGCGTGCCGCTGGGCATCATCGCCGCGCACAAACCGATGTTCTACACGGTGATGCGTCCGATACTCGATCTGATGCAGACCGTACCGACCTTCGTTTACCTCATTCCTACCCTGACCCTCTTCGGGCTGGGTGTGGTGCCGGGCCTGATCTCCACGGTGGTGTTCGCCATCGCTGCGCCGATCCGCCTGACCTATCT
>NZ_JBIWAL010000001.1:94168-122435 GCF_044760045.1 Pseudomonas sp. NPDC098747
CAAACCGGTGGTCAAAGAAATGAACACAGCTGATATCGCCTTGGGCTTCGAAGCGGGCCTGGCGATCGTACTGCTGGCGATCATGCTCGACCGTATCTGCAAACAACCCGACGCCAAAGCAGGGGGTGACGCATGAGCATAATTCGCTTCGAAGACGTCGACGTAATCTTCTCCAAGGATCCGCGCGAAGCGCTCAAGCTGCTGGATCAGGGCATGACCCGCAACGAGATCCTGAAAAAGACCGGGCAAATTGTCGGTGTGGAAAAAGCCACGCTGGACATCAACAAAGGCGAAAT
The DNA here is from genome assembly GCF_044760045.1 of Pseudomonas sp. NPDC098747. Classification (NCBI taxonomy): domain Bacteria; kingdom Pseudomonadati; phylum Pseudomonadota; class Gammaproteobacteria; order Pseudomonadales; family Pseudomonadaceae; genus Pseudomonas; species Pseudomonas sp. NPDC098747. The sequence continues at coordinate 94,465 of NZ_JBIWAL010000001.1, forward strand.
CTGCGTGCTGATGGGCCTGTCGGGTTCCGGCAAGTCGAGCCTGCTGCGCTGCATCAACGGCCTCAATACCGTAAGCCGCGGCAAGCTGTTCGTCGAGCATGAAAACCGCCAGATCGACATCGCCTCCTGCACGCCCGCCGAACTGAAAATGATGCGCACCCAACGCATCGCCATGGTGTTCCAGAAGTTCGCCCTGATGCCTTGGCTGACGGTGCGCGAGAACATCAGTTTCGGTCTGGAAATGCAGGGTCGTCCGGAGAAGGAACGCAAGAAACTGGTCGATGAAAAACTCGAACTGGTGGGCCTGACCCAATGGCGCAACAAGAAGCCTGACGAACTCTCCGGCGGTATGCAGCAACGTGTGGGCCTGGCCCGGGCGCTGGCGATGGACGCCGACATTCTGCTGATGGACGAACCGTTCTCGGCACTCGACCCGCTGATCCGCCAGGGTTTGCAGGATGAACTGCTGGAGCTGCAACGCAAGCTGAACAAGACCATCGTGTTTGTAAGCCACGACCTCGACGAGGCGCTCAAATTGGGCAGCCGCATCGCGATCATGAAAGACGGGCGGATCATTCAGTACAGCGTGCCGGAAGAGATCGTGCTGAACCCGGCTGATGATTATGTAAGGACGTTTGTAGCGCACACCAACCCGCTCAACGTGTTGTGCGGGCGTAGCCTGATGCGCACGCTGGACAAGTGCAAACGCATCAACGGCTCAGTGTGTCTCGATCCGGGCGGCGACTCGTGGCTGGATCTGGCCGAAGGCAACACCATCAAAGGCGCGCGGCAGAACGGCGCGGCCCTCGACTTGCAGAACTGGGCACCGGGGCAAGCAGTGGAAGCGCTGGAGCGCCGGCCGACGCTGGTGGATTCGAATATCGGCATGCGTGATGCGTTGCAGATTCGTTATCAGACCGGCAACAAACTGGTGCTGCACGATAACAATCATGTGGTGGGGATTCTGGGCGACAGCGAGTTGTATCACGCGTTGCTTGGCAAGAACCTGGGTTAAGGCGGGATAAAAAAAGGGATCGCGGTGAGCGATCCCTTTTTTATTGGGTCAGGGAAAAGCCCCTCACCCTAGCCCTCTCCCGGAGGGAGAGGGGACTGATCGGGGGATGCTGCAGCTGTACGTCGACCTGATCCCGCTTCACCGAATCCATAATCGACTCGATCTTTCAGGTCGATGTATGACGCCAGACACCTCGGTCGGCCCCCTCTCCCTCCGGGAGAGGGTTGGGATGAGGGGGCTTTTGACTTTAGCTGTACACCCGGCCAAGGAGCTGCCGATGGCTTTCAAACTGATCGAGCACATCCCGCGTGATCTGATCCTGCGTGAAGCCCATCAGGTCGTAATCCTGGCTGCCGTTGTGCAGGTACACCTCGGCGCGGTAGTAACGCTGGCGCTCTTCATCGGATTGCGCCGATTCGGTCGGAGTCGCCAGATAGCCGTCCAGGCTCACTTCGTAAACGAAAGGGTTGCCCTCTTCCATCTCGACGCGCACACCCATGCAGCGCTTGGATTTGCCGAGCAACGTCTGCACTTCCAGACCCCGCGCACGCATTTGCGCGGTGGCATCTTCCAGCGCCGGGCTGACCTGCTTGTCCATGAAACGCTGCACCACCGATTGGCTGGGTTGCAGATCCAGTTGCGTCAGACGCTCGCTGAAACCACGACGACCACGCTCGGCCAATTGCGCTTGCTCCTGTTCGATCTGCACGTCCTGGCGCATCGCCTTGTGCAGGCCGAACATGAAGAACACCAGCACCACCGAGAACGGCAGACCGGCCAGCACCACCATGGTTTGCATGGCTTCGAAGTTACCGGCAAACAGCAGACCGATGGTCACCAGCGTGATAATGGCCGACCAGAAAATCCGCAGCCAGTGCGGCGCATCTTCGTCGACGTTACCGCCCTTGCACGAAAGGTTGGCCATCATCACCGCGCCGGAGTCGGCCGGGGTCAGGAACAGTACGAAACCAACAAAGATCGACACGCCGATAACAATCTTCGACGCCGGGTAGTGCTCAAGCAATTGGTAAATCGCCATCGACGGCTGTTCCAGCGCCGTTTTGCCGAGTTCCACCGCCCCGTGGTTCATCACCAGATCCAGCGCCGAGTTACCGAAGATCGACAGCCAGGCCAAGGTGAAGCCCAGCGGAATCAGCAGCACGCCGGCGACCAGTTCCCGCACGGTCCGGCCACGGGAGATACGCGCGATGAACATGCCGACAAATGGGGCCCAGGAAATCCACCAAGCCCAGTAGAACAGGGTCCACAGGCCCATCCAGCGTTCAGACTTCTCGCCACTGCCTTCGTACACATACAGGTCGAAGGTTTTCAGCACGATGCCGTTGAGGTAGTCGCCGATGTTCTGCACGAAGCCGTTGAGCAGGTGCAGGGTCGGGCCGAACAACAGCACGAAAATCAACAGACCGCTGAACAGCACGATGTTCAGGTTGGACAGACGACGGATGCCGTTTTCCACGCCGGACACGGCAGCGATGGTCGCCACGGTGCTCATCACAATGATCACGATCAGCAGGTTGGTGTTGCTGTGTTCCATGCCGAACAGGTTTTCAAGGCCCGACGACACTTGCAGCGAACCAATCCCCAGATTGGTCACCAGACCCAAAAGGGTCACGAACATGCCGAAGCCGTCCACCGCGTGACCGGCGGCGCCTTTGACCCAACGTTCACCCACCAGCGGATACAGCGCCGAACGCAGCGCCAGCGGCTGGTTATGACGATAGGCAAAGTACGCCACGGCCAGACCGACCAGTGCGTAGATCGCCCAGCCGTGCAGGCCCCAATGCAGGAAAGTCAGCTGTACAGCCTGACGCGCCGCCATGTTGGTGCCGCCAGTGCCTTCCGGCGGATTGAAGTAGTGATCCAGCGGCTCGGATGCGCCGAAGTACAGCAGCGAAATACCGATACCCGACGAGAACAGCATCCCCGCCCAGGCGCCGTAACTGAAATCCGGGGTGTCGTCCTTGCTGCCCAATTTGAGTTTGCCGTAGGAGGAAAACGCCAGGCCCACCACAAACACCAGGTAAGCGGCGATCACCACCATGTAGTACCAGCCGAAGCTGCGCGACAACCAGGCCTGAGCCACACCCAACATTCTGCCGGCCTCTTGCGGGGCGATAATCAGAATGGCGCACAACAACAGAATCACCGCGGTAGAGGTCTAAAACACCCAACCGTTGACCGTCACCTTCTCGGGCGGGGTCTTTATTAGAGAGGCAGAACTCATTGCACAAATGCTCCAGGCAGTGCGAGAGAAGAACACAAGGCAACACGGAACCCGACCAATCGGTTAGTTGGCAGCCGACCGGCGGGTGATATAAAGACACCCCGAAAAAAGCCCGAACCTGCCGAAATGGCGCTGCGAATCGCTTTCGTGGCCGTAGGTGTCCGGACGTTCATCCGAAACCTGGCCCTGAGCGTCTTGCCCTTTCAACACGTCCATCGAATCGCGAACCGCGCCATGCCCCATAAAGGTTTCGAGCATTTTCGGATGTCGGTTTTATCGCCACTTACACGTAGGAAAAAGCTGTAGGCAGCGACGATTTGTCGCAGAGCTTATTCTTTGTTGATTGAACGTTCAATCAAAACAAAATAGACTGGCCGTCAATCCGATAGGCGTTCACCGCCCATTGGAAGGCCTAAGGAGATGTGCAAGATGCCCAAGGTCGGTATGCAACCCATCCGCCGCCAACAACTGATCGAAGCCACTTTGCAGGCGGTCGATCAGGTCGGAATGGGGGACGCCAGCATTGCGCTGATCGCCCGTTTGGCCGGTGTCTCGAATGGCATCATCAGTCATTACTTTCAGGACAAGAACGGCCTGATTGCCGCCACGATGCGGTATCTGATGAGCGTCCTCAGCGAGAACGTCACCCTGCGCCGTCAGGCGCTGGCAGATGACAGCCCACGGGCGCATCTGCAGGTGATCATCGAAGGCAACTTCGACGCCAGCCAGGTCAATGGCCCGGCAATGAAAACCTGGTTGGCCTTTTGGGCCACCAGCATGCACCAGCCGTCTTTGCACAGGTTGCAGCGGATCAACGATCACCGCTTGTATTCCAACCTGTGCTGCCAGTTCCGCCGTGTGTTGCCGCTCGAAGATGCGCGCAGCGCCGCCCGCGGTCTGGCAGCCCTCATTGACGGGTTGTGGTTGCGCGGTGCGCTGTCGGGAGACGCTTTCGACACAGCGCAGGCGCAACAGATCGCTTACGAATACATGGATTTCCAATTGGCCAAGCAGGTGAGCTAGAGCACATAGAAAACGCTCGGCCCCTGAACTGTCACCGATCAGCGATGCCACAGTTACATGGCTCACCCGGTGACCAACGCCAACCACTTATGCACTTGCGAGGACACTATGGCCCGTTTCGAACTGCAAAAACTCTACATCGATGGCGCTTACTCCGACGCCTCCAGCGACGCCACCTTCGAAGCCATCAACCCGGCTAACGGTGAAGTCCTCGCACAAGTACAACGTGCGACCAAGGAAGACGTCGAGCGCGCTGTCGTCAGCGCCGAAAAGGGCCAGAAAATCTGGGCCGCGATGACCGCGTCACCGGCGCCGACGTGCTGGAATCCTACGCAGGCCTGGGACCCGCCATCGAAGGCGAGCAGATCCCGCTGCGTGACACCGCATTCGTTTACACCCGTCGCGAGCCGCTGGGCGTTGTCGCCGGTATCGGCGCGTGGAACTACCCGATCCAGATCGCTCTGTGGAAATCCGCTCCAGCGCTGGCCGCCGGTAACGCGATGATCTTCAAACCAAGCGAAGTCACCTCGCTGACCACCCTGAAACTGGCTGAGATCTACACCGCAGCCGGCGTTCCGGATGGCGTGTTCAACGTACTGACCGGCAGCGGCCGTGAAGTCGGCACCTGGCTGACCGAGCACCCGCGCATCGAGAAAATCTCGTTCACCGGCGGCACCGACACCGGCAAGAAAGTCATGGCCAGTGCTTCGGCGTCCTCGCTCAAAGACGTGACCATGGAACTGGGCGGCAAATCCCCGCTGATCATCTTCGACGACGCCGACCTCGATCGCGCCGCCGACACCGCGATGATGGCCAACTTCTACAGCTCCGGCCAGGTCTGCACAAACGGCACTCGCGTATTCGTGCCGAGCCACCTGAAAGCCGCTTTCGAAGCCAAGATCGCTGAGCGCGTTGCGCGCATCCGCATCGGCAACCCGGAAGACGAAAACACCAACTTCGGCCCGCTGGTCAGCTTCGCTCACATGGAGAGCGTGCTGGGCTACATCGCCAAGGGTAAAGAACAAGGTGCACGCGTTCTGTGCGGCGGCGAGCGTCTGACCGACGGCGAATTCGCCAAAGGCGCGTTTGTGGCTCCGACCGTGTTCACCGACTGCACCGACGACATGACCATCGTTCGTGAAGAAATCTTTGGCCCGGTGATGGCGATCCTGTCGTACGAGACCGAAGAAGAAGTGATCCGCCGCGCCAACGACACCGACTTCGGCCTGGCCGCCGGTATCGTCACCAAAGACCTGAACCGCGCGCACCGCGTGATTCATCAACTGGAAGCCGGTATCTGCTGGATCAACGCCTGGGGCGAGTCCGACGCAAAAATGCCGGTTGGCGGTTATAAGCAGTCGGGTGTTGGTCGTGAAAACGGCATCAGCTCGCTGAACAACTTCACCCGCATCAAATCGGTACAGGTCGAGCTGGGCGATTACGTCTCGGTGTTCTGATCTGACTCAGAGTCGGGTGGGGGCCTTCGTGGCGAGGGGATTTATCCCCGTTGGGCTGCGAAGCGGCCCCCATCAAGACACTGCAATTCTCCAGACAGAACCCAGTCGCTGACTCTGCGACTGCTGCGCAGCTGAACGGGACGGTGCGACGTTTCGCTAAATCCCTTCGCCACAGGTGCGCGGTCACAGTTGACCTGACCAACTTCAAAGAGGGTGCATTCAATGTCCCAAGAATTCGATTACATCATCATCGGTGCCGGCTCGGCCGGTAACACCCTGGCGACCCGTCTGACTGAAGACGAAGGCGTCACCGTTCTGCTGCTCGAAGCAGGCGGCCCTGATTACCGTCTCGACTTCCGTACGCAAATGCCGGCCGCACTGGCGTTCCCGCTGCAAGGTCGTCGTTACAACTGGGCTTACGAAACCGATCCAGAGCCACACATGGACGGTCGCCGGATGGAATGCGGTCGCGGCAAAGGCCTCGGCGGTTCCTCGCTGATCAACGGCATGTGCTACATCCGCGGCAACGCGATGGATTACGACAACTGGGCCAAGCTGCCGGGCCTTGAAGATTGGGATTACCTGAACTGCCTGCCGTACTTCCGCAAAGCGGAAACCCGTGACATCGGCCCGAACGACTACCACGGTGGCGAAGGCCCGGTTAGCGTGACCACGCCAAAGGCTGGCAACAACCCGCTGTTCCACGCGATGGTTGAAGCAGGCGTGCAGGCCGGTTACCCGCGTACCGAAGACTTGAACGGTTACCAGCAGGAAGGCTTCGGCCCGATGGACCGCACCGTGACGCCGAACGGCCGTCGTGCTTCCACCGCCCGTGGTTACCTCGACACCGCCAAAAAGCGTTCGACCCTGACCATCGTCACCCACGCCCTGACCGACAAGATTCTGTTCGAAGGCAAGCGTGCGACTGGCGTGCGTTACCTGGTGGGCGACGCTGAAGAGCGCGTTGAAGCCAAAGCGCGCAAAGAAGTCCTGCTGTGCTCCGGCGCCATCGCCTCGCCGCAGGTTCTGCAGCGTTCCGGTGTAGGCCCGGCGAAACTGCTGGAAAGCCTCGACATCCCGGTCGTTCACGATCTGCCGGGCGTCGGTGAAAACCTGCAGGATCACCTTGAGCTGTACCTGCAATATGCGTGCACCCAACCGGTTTCGCTGTACCCGTCGCTGCTCTGGTACAACCAGCCGGCCATCGGTGCCGAGTGGCTGTTCAACGGCACCGGCATCGGCGCCAGCAACCAGTTCGAGGCCGGCGGTTTCATCCGTTCGCGTCCGGAATTCGAATGGCCGAACATCCAGTACCACTTCCTGCCGGTAGCGATTAACTACAACGGCAGCAACGGTGTGAAAGAGCACGGTTTCCAGGCGCACATGGGTTCCATGCGTTCGCCAAGCCGTGGTCGCATCCAGGTGAAGTCCAAGGATCCGCGTCAGTACCCGAGCATCCTCTTCAACTACATGGCCACCGAGCAAGACTGGCAGGAATTCCGCGACGGCATCCGCCTGACCCGTGAAATCATGCAACAGCCGGCACTGGATCAATACCGTGGCCGCGAAATCAGCCCGGGTATCGACGTGCAATCCGATGAGCAGTTGGACAAATTCATCCGCGAACACGCCGAAACCGCGTTCCACCCGTCCTGCTCGTGCAAGATGGGCACCGACGAGATGGCTGTGGTTGATGGCGAAGGCCGCGTGCACGGCATGCAGGGTCTACGAGTGGTCGATGCGTCGATCATGCCGATCATCACCACTGGCAACCTGAACGCGCCGACGATCATGATCGCCGAGAAAATCGCCGACAAGATCCGTGGCCGCCAGCCGCTGCCGCGTAGCACCGCCGACTACTACGTAGCGGGCGATGCGCCAGTGAAGGGCAAGTCGATGCGCGATGTGAGCGTTGTAGCTCAGTAATACCGCGTCACGGCTATTCGCGAGCAAGCTCGCTCCCACAGGATCTGGGTTGGAATACGGATTTGTAATCCACCCCAAATCCCTGTGGGAGCGAGCTTGCTCGCGAAGAGGCCCTTAAACTCAGTACACCTTTCCCTGATTCACAGTAAAACCTCCTACACCCCCTCTTCACTTGATCCTACCCCCACGCAGGCCTACTCTAAGCCTCGCGCAATCGTTTCACCCCTCCCCGCCGAATCGCTTCGCCTCGCTACTCCATAACAAGGAGGTTCCCGAATGTTCGATTTCCACCCCCAGCTCAAGCAGCGCTTCGCTGCCTTGCGCACGGGCGCCGAGTTTTTTTCCCTGCGGTATGTGCGCGAGTCCGGTCAGTACCTTTCGGTGCGCAAGAACGTCGCCGAGCCGCCGAGCCTGAGCCGCGACGAAGGTGCGATGCTCACGGTGCGGGTCAACGGCGTCGAAGCCTACGCCGCAACCAATGACCTCTCGCAACAGGGTCTGCAAGCTGCCCTTGAGCGCGCCGAACAGCAGGCCCGGCGGCTCAAGCCCCACGCCTTGCTCGACCTGCGCGATCAGCCAGTGTCCAGCGATCGCGCTGATTACTTTTCGCCCAACCTCGAACAGCCCTTCCCGTCCCTGAGCGAATGCTTTGAGCTGCTCGGCGCGGAATCCGCCTCGGTGCCAAAGGATGAGCGCCTGGTGAATTGGGAAGTCAGCATCGGCATCACCCATGTCGAACAGATCTACCTGAGCAGCGCCGGCGCCGAGCTGCGCCAGGCCCAACGCTTCGTCTACCCAGGCCTCGACGTCACCGCCTACGACGGCAACGACAGCCAGACCCGCAGCCTCGGCCGCGAGAACTTCGGCCAACAGGGTGGCGCGGACGTGATCAGCCGTTGCGGCCTGATCGGTGCCGGCCCGCAAGTCGCCGATCAGGCGCTGCAACTGCTGCTCGCGCCGAACACCCCGCAAGGCCCGCGCGACCTGCTGCTGATGCCCGACCAGATGATGCTGCAGATCCACGAATCCATCGGTCATCCGTTGGAACTCGACCGGATTCTGGGTGACGAACGTAATTACGCCGGTACCAGTTTCGTCAAAGCGTCTGACTTCGGCAGCCTGCAATACGGCTCGAAGCTGCTTAACGTGACGTTCGATCCGGGCATTCCCGAAGAGCTCGCCAGCTACGGTCATGATGACGACGGCACCAAAGCCAGCAAACAATTCCTGATTCGTGATGGTCTGCTGCTACGTCCACTCGGCGGTGCGCTGTCGCAGTTTCGCGCAGGCATGGACGGTGTCGCCAACAGCCGCGCCTGCGGCTGGAACCGTCCACCGATCGATCGCATGGCCAACCTCAACATCGAGCCGGGCGACCAGCCACTTGAGCAAATGATCAAGGGCATCGAAAACGGCATCCTGATGAGCACCAACCGCTCATGGTCGATTGACGATGCGCGCAACAAATTCCAGTTCGGCTGCGAATGGGGTCAGTTGATCGAAAACGGCGAACTCAAAGGCGTGGTCAAGAATCCCAACTACCGAGCAATTTCCGCGCACTTCTGGAAAAGCCTGCGCGCCGTCGGCGATGCCAACACCGTCAAGGTGCTCGGTACGCCGAACTGCGGCAAGGGCGAACCGAACCAGGTGATCCGCGTCGGCCACGCTTCGCCGGCCTGCGTATTCAGCAACGTTGATGTATTTGGGGGAGACGCCTGATGAGCATTTCGAAGAGTCAGTCCGACGCCTTCAAGGTCATGGTCAATTGGCTGCGCGACACTGTCCGCGAGCCGGAGCAGTTCACCCTCAGCTACGCCGCTGAATCGTCGGCGTTCGTGCGCTTCAACCACGCCAAGGTGCGTCAGGCGGGGCAAGTGCAACAGGCCAATGTCGGTCTGAAATTGATCAACGACGGCCGCCACGCCGACCTGCACATCACCCTCTCCGGTGATCAGGAATCCGACTTGCAACGCCTCGCCGAAGGCCTGCATCAACTGCGCGAAACCCTGCCGCTGCTGCCACAGGACCCGTATCTGCTGCTCAACCACAATGGTTGGCAGAGCGAGAATGTACAGGACCATCCGCTGCCGGACACCGAGCAGGTGGTTGAAGAAATCTGCGCAGCCGCTGAAGGTCTGGACCTGGTCGGCTTCTATGCCGCAGGCCCGATCAGCCGCGGCTTCGCCAGTTCTTCGGGTGCATTCGGTTGGCATCAGGCCAACAGTTTCAACTTCGACTTCAGCCTGTTCCACGAGAACGGCGAAGCCGTGAAGGCCAGCTATGCCGGCCACGACTGGAGTAGCGAAGGCTTCACAAAGCGTTTCCAGCAGGCTCGCGAACAGCTGGTGTTTCTCGGTCGCCCACTGCGCACGTTGCCGCCAGGACAGTACCGCGCCTATCTCGCGCCAGCCGCGCTGGAAGAAATCATGGGCATGCTGTGCTGGGGCGGTTTCTCGGCGCAGTCGATTGCCAGCAAAAGCAGCCCGCTGCAAAAGCTGTACGTTGGTGATCAGGCGTTCAGTGCGCTGGTGTCGCTGGATGAGAAAGTCAGCGACTCGCTGAGCCCGGCATTTTCCGGCGAGGGTTATCCGCGCAGCGATCTGCGGCTGATCATCGAGGGCAAGGCCGGTGATCAGTTGGTTGGCTCGCGCAGTGCGGCCGAATACGGTCTGACGGCCAACGGCGCCAGCGGTGGTGAATCACCGAGTGCACTGAACATGGCTGCTGGTGATTTATCGCAAGCGGACATCCTCAAACAGTTGGGCACCGGGCTGTACATCAGCAATCTGTGGTACCTGAACTTCTCGGATCAACCGGCCGCACGTTTGACCGGCATGACTCGCTTCGCGACGTTCTGGGTCGAAAACGGCGAGATTCAGGCGCCAGTCAGCACCATGCGTTTCGACGACAGCGCCTACAGCCTGCTGGGTTCGCAGCTGGAAGCGTTGACCGCCGAACGTGAGTTGCTGCTGTCGGCGAGCACTTATAACCAGCGCAATACCTCGTCGGCGTTGCTGCCGGGGGCGCTGGTGAGCCGGTTGACCTTAACGCTGTAAACACGCTCCCCCCCCCTCGCCACCGGGGCTTGAGTACAAGCCCCGGTGGCGAGGGGATTTATCCCCGTTGGGTCGCGCAGCGGCCCCAAGACGGTGGGTTGCGATCCGCCTGACTCACCGAGGTGAGGGGTATAGGGGGCGCTGCGCACCCCAACGGGGATAAATCCCCTCGCCACAAGAACCCTCAACACAGGAACCATTACCACAGGGTTCCATGTAGTACATGAATTTGGATTAACCACCCAACCGAGGTTCCATGCCCACACGCCAGCCTCTCGACGCCATCACCGCCCGCTGGTTGCCGTGGGTCGTCGCCATTGCGTTCTTCATGCAGTCCCTCGACGGGACCATCCTCAACACGGCCCTGCCGGCCATGGCCCGCGATCTGGCCGAAGACCCGTTGCGCATGCAGGGCGTGGTCATTGCCTACATGCTCACAGTCGCCTTGCTGATACCGGCCTCGGGCTGGATCGCCGATCGTTTCGGCACCAAGAAGATCTTCTTTGGCGCGATCCTGCTGTTCAGCATCGGCTCGCTGCTGTGCGCATTGTCGAGCAGCCTGAGCATGCTGATCGGCGCCCGGGTGATTCAGGGTCTGGGCGGTGCGCTGATGCTACCGGTCGGGCGTCTGGTGGTATTGCGCGCTTACCCTAGATCCGAGCTGGTGCGGATCATGGGTTTCATCACCATTCCCGGATTACTCGGGCCGCTGCTCGGCCCGACCATGGGCGGCTGGATGGTCGAATACCTGACGTGGCACTGGATCTTCCTGATCAATCTTCCGGTCGGTGTCATCGGCTGCTATGCGGTGTGGAAATTCATCCCCGACCTGCGCGGCACCGAACGCACGCGCTTCGATAGCCTGGGTTTCCTGCTGTTTGGCGCGGCGATGATCCTGATCACCATCGCCATGGAAGGCCTCGGCGAACTGCACCTGCCGCACTTGCGGGTGATGTTGCTGCTGTTCGGCGGCTTCGCTTGTCTGGCGGCGTACTGGTTGCGCGCCGGGCACATCGAGAATCCGTTATTCGCACCATCGCTGTTCAGGACCCGGACCTTTGCCGTCGGCATTCTCGGCAACCTGTTCGCCCGTCTCGGCAGCGGTGCCCTGCCGTTTCTGGTGCCGTTGCTGCTACAAGTGGCGCTGGGTTATTCGCCGTCGCAAGCGGGGATGAGCATGTTGCCACTGGCCGCTGCAGCGATGGTCGCCAAATGGGTGGCGCGACCGCTGATCGAACGCCTCGGCTATCGCATCGTGCTCACCGGCAACACGCTGCTGCTGGGAATCATGCTGGCGAGTATGGGCCTGGTCAGCGAACAGACGCCGTACTGGCTGCTGCTGTGTTTGCTGGCGGTTCTGGGGGCGATCAACTCGCTGCAATTCACCGCGATGAACACCGTGACCCTGATCGACCTCGATGATGCCAGTGCCAGCAGCGGCAACAGCCTGCTGTCGGTGGTCGCGCAGTTGTCGCTGAGTCTGGGAGTTGCCTGCGCCGGTGCCTTGTTGGGCGGGTTTACCGCAGAGGTCGGCAATGACGGTGTTGAAACCGTGCTGGGCGCGTTCCAGTTGACCTTCGTGACGGTCGGGATCATGGCGATGCTTGCTGCGACGATCTTTTCGCAGCTCTCCAAAGAAGACGGCCGGCGAGCGAAACGGCCGGAAGAGCATATCGAGCATTAGAAACTCTTGGAGACCGCTTTTGTGGCGAGGGGATTTATCCCCGTTGGGTTGCGAAGCAGCCCTAAAAAGGGTGCATGCAATCATCCTGATGGACTGAGGTGACAAGTCTCAGGGCTGCTGCGCAGCCCAACGGGGATAAATCCCCTCGCCACAATAAATTCCCTCGCCAAAAGGTGTCTTTAACCTGAAAGGGCTGCGAGCATGATTCAATCACTGTTCGTCCAGAACTTTCGAGGAAAGTGGCACGGGGCTGCTACACTGCGCGACATTTTGTTTTGCAGGCCCGTCCCGTGACCACCATCGCCACCGCTTTTAACACTCTGCCGCTGTCCGCTGCCATGCTGGCTAACCTCGAATCACTCGGTTATGCGCAGATGACGCCGATCCAGGCGCAGAGCTTGCCGGTGATCCTCAAGGGGATGGACCTGATCGCCCAGGCCAAGACCGGCAGCGGCAAGACCGCTGCGTTCGGCATCGGCCTGCTCAACCCGATCAACCCGCGCTACTTCGGTTGCCAGGCACTGGTGATCTGCCCGACGCGCGAGTTGGCCGACCAGGTCGCCAAGGAAATCCGTCGCCTGGCCCGTGCCGAAGACAACATCAAAGTCCTGACCCTGTGCGGCGGCGTGTCGTTCGGCCCGCAGATCGCTTCGCTGGAACACGGCGCGCACATCATCGTCGGCACGCCGGGGCGCATCCAGCAGCACCTGCGCAAAGGTTCGCTGGTGCTTGATGGCCTGAACACGCTGATCCTCGACGAAGCCGACCGCATGCTCGACATGGGTTTCTACGACGCCATCGAAGACATCATCGTCAAGACCCCGGAGCGTCGTCAGACCTTGCTGTTCTCGGCAACCTACCCGGTGGGTATCAAGCAGCTGGCCTCGAAATTCATGCGCGATCCGCAAACGGTGAAAGCTGAAGCGTTCCACGATGACACCCAGATTGAGCAGCGCTTCTACGAGATTTCCCCGGAAGAGCGCATGAGCGCGGTGACCAAGGTCCTGCACCACTTCCGCCCGGCCTCTTGCGTGGCGTTCTGCTTCACCAAGCAGCAAGTGCAGGAAACCGTTGATCACCTGACTGCCAAAGGCATTTCCGCCGTCGGTCTGCACGGCGATCTGGAACAGCGTGATCGCGATCAGGTGCTGGCGATGTTCGCCAACCGCAGTACTTCGGTACTGGTCGCCACCGACGTGGCCGCCCGTGGCCTGGACATCGATGCACTCGATATGGTGATCAACGTCGAACTGGCGCGCGATTCGGAAATCCACATTCACCGCGTCGGCCGTACCGGTCGTGCGGGCGAGAAAGGCATCGCTATCAGCCTGGTTGCACCGGGCGAAGCGCACCGCGCGCAAGCCATCGAGCAACTGCAAAAGTCGCCGCTGAACTGGGATCAAGTGGACAACCTCAAGTCCCAGGGCCTTGCCCCGCTGCAACCGCCGATGACCACCCTGTGCATCGGTGCTGGCCGTAAAGACAAAGTACGTCCGGGCGACATTCTGGGCGCATTGACTGGCGACGCCGGCATTCCGGGGGCGCAGGTCGGCAAGATCGCGATCTTCGACTTCCAGGCGTATGTGGCCGTTGAACGTACTGTGGCCATGCAAGCCTTGCAGCGCCTGAACGACGGCAAGATCAAGGGCCGTTCGCTGCGCGTGCGTATTTTGTAAGCGATCTTCCATCCAAAGGAGATCCCCTGTGGGAGCGAGCTTGCTCGCGAATGCAATCTGTCAGTCAACTCATAGTTGAATGACACACCGCTTTCGCGAGCAAGCTCGCTCCCACAGTTTGTTTTGTGGTGAATAACATGAGGACACCGTTTTGCGCTCTACCGAAGTCGTGATCATTGGCGCTGGCGCCGCGGGCTTGATGTGTGCACTGACCGCCGCCGGACGCGGCCGTCAGGTATTGCTGCTAGACCATGCGAACAAGGCTGGCAAGAAAATCCTGATGTCGGGCGGTGGCCGCTGCAATTTCACCAACATGTACACCGAACCGAGCAATTTCCTCTCGCAGAATGCGCACTTCTGCAAATCCGCACTGGCGCGCTACACCCAGTGGGATTTCATCGGCATGGTCGGCAAGCACGCCGTGCCATATCACGAGAAGAAGCTCGGCCAGCTGTTCTGCGATAATAAATCCAGCGACATCCTCGAAATGCTCCTCACCGAGTGCGATCAGGCCGGCGTCAGCCTGCACCTCGACACGTCGATCCAGACCATCGAGAAAGTCGAAAGCGGGTACCTGCTCGACACCACCCTCGGCCAGATCCAGTGCCAGTCGCTGGTGATCGCCACCGGCGGCCTGTCGATCCCGACGTTGGGCGCCACCGGTTTCGGCTATCAGGTAGCTAAACAGTTCGGTCACGAACTGCTGCCGACCCGGGCCGGGCTGGTGCCGTTCACCATCACCGATCAGCTCAAGGAGTTGTGCACAGAGCTGTCCGGCACTTCGGTGGATTGCCTGGTCAGCTGCAACGACCAAAGCTTTCGCGAGAACATCCTGTTCACTCACCGCGGCCTCAGCGGCCCGGCGATCTTGCAGATCTCCTCGTTCTGGGAATCCGGTGACACGGTGGAGATCAACCTGCTGCCGGATCACGACGCCGCGAGCTGGCTGCAACAGCAAGTGGCCGAACGCCCGAACAGCGAACTGAAAACCCTGCTGGGCGAAATCTTCACCAAGAAGATGGCCAATCTGCTGGCGGACAACTGGTTTGTCTCCAAACCGATGAAGCAGTACACCCACGCTGAATTGGCGGAAATCGCCGACAAACTGGGCAGCTGGAAAGTCGTGCCGGCGGGTACTGAAGGCTATCGCACCGCCGAAGTGACGCTGGGTGGTGTGGACACTCGCGAGGTCTCGTCCAAGACCATGGAATCGCTGAAAAGCCCGGGCCTGTATTTTGTGGGTGAAGTACTCGACGTCACTGGCCATTTGGGCGGCTTCAACTTCCAGTGGGCCTGGGCCTCCGGCTACGCGGCCGCGCAGTACGTTTAACCCCCATCAATGGCATACGCGCTTTTGTGGCGAGGGGATTTATCCCCGTTGGGGTGCGACGCGCCCCCCTACATCTCTCCCCTCGGAGAATCGGGAGGGCCGCAATGAACCTTCTTGGGGCTGCTTCGCAGCCCAACGGGGATAAATCCCCTCGCCACAGGGTCAGGGCCACGGCTGAAATATTCATTCATCAAGGAACACTTTTTGCTGTCAGATGTGATCGGCGCCATTGCGTCGACGTCATTACTGGCTCAATTTAGCGGCATCGCCTCGGAAGGCCCTCGCACTTCATGTCCTCGACCTCGTTTCGTCAGTCTTTGCGGCGCCTGTGGGCGCTGGATAAATTCAGCTATAGCGTGCGGGTGTTCATCGCCCTGACCGGCAGCATGGCGCTGTGTTGGTATCAGGATGAAATGGGCCTGCTGATCCCGTTGTTCCTGGGGATTATCGCCAGCGCCCTGGCCGAGACCGACGACAGTTGGCAGGGCCGCCTCAACGCACTCGCGGTGACGCTGGTGTGTTTCAGCATCGCCGCGCTGTCGGTGGAATTGCTCTTCCCCTACCCCATCGTCTTTGCGATAGCGCTCGCGTTGGCCAGCTTCGGCCTGACCATGCTAGGCGCGCTCGGCGAGCGTTATGGGGCGATTGCCTCGGCGACGCTGATTCTTTCCGTGTACACGATGATTGGTGTCGACCAGCGCGGCGGCGCGGTTCTCGATTTTTGGCATGAACCGATGCTGCTGGTTGCCGGCGCCGCGTGGTACGGCTTGCTCTCGGTGTTGTGGCAGGCGCTGTTTTCCAACCAACCCGTGCAGCAAAGTCTGGCGCGGCTGTTCCGTGAACTGGGCTTTTACCTGAAGCTGAAATCTTCGCTGTTCGAGCCGATCCGGCAGATGGACGTCGAAGCCCGACGCCTGGAACTGGCGCAGCAGAATGGCCGCGTGGTGGCGGCACTGAACAGCGCCAAGGAAATCATCCTGCACCGGGTCGGCAACGGTCGCCCCGGCTCGAAAGTCAGCCGTTACCTGAAGCTGTATTTCCTCGCCCAAGACATCCACGAACGCGCCAGCTCTTCGCACTATCCGTACAACGCGCTGGCCGATGCATTTTTCCACAGCGACGTGCTGTTCCGCTGCCAACGCCTGTTGCGCCAGCAAGGCAAAGCCTGCCGGGCGCTCGCCGAATCGATCCAGATGCGTCAGCCGTTTATCTACGACGCCAGTTTCGCCGAAGCCCTGAGCGATCTCGATGCGTCCCTCGAACACCTGCGCATCCAGAGCAACCCGGCATGGCGCGGCCTGCTGCGCTCACTGCGCGCACTGGCGGCCAACCTCGGCACCCTCGACCGCTTGCTCAGCGATGCGAGCAACCCCGACGCCCTGGCCGACGCCACCGACAGCAGCCTGCTCGACCGCTCACCACGCAACCTCAAGGACGTGTGGATTCGCTTGCGCACGCAGCTGACGCCGACGTCGCTGTTGTTCCGGCATGCCCTGCGTCTGCCGCTGGCCTTGAGTATCGGCTACGGCATGGTGCATTTGATTCACCCGTCGCAAGGCTACTGGATCATCCTCACCACGCTGTTCGTCTGCCAGCCGAACTACGGCGCGACGCGACGCAAACTCGGCCAGCGGATTCTCGGCACCGCCATCGGTCTGACCGTGGCGTGGGCGTTGTTCGATCTATTCCCAAGTCCCTTGGTGCAGTCGTGCTTCGCCATCGCCGCCGGGGTGGTGTTCTTTACCAACCGCACCACCCGCTACACTTTGGCGACCGCCGCGATCACCATCATGGTGCTGTTCTGCTTCAATCAGGTCGGCGACGGTTACGGGCTGTTCCTGCCGCGACTGTTCGATACCTTGCTCGGCAGCCTGATCGCCGGTCTGACGGTGATCCTGTTCCTGCCGGACTGGCAGGGTCGGCGCCTGAACAAAGTGCTGGCCAACACACTGACCTGCAACAGCGTCTACCTGCGCCAGATCATGCAGCAATACGCCGCTGGCAAGAGTGACGACCTCGCTTATCGTCTGGCCCGACGCAACGCGCACAACGCTGATGCGGCGCTGTCTACTACGCTGGCGAACATGCTTATGGAGCCGGGGCATTTCCGTAAAGAAGCGGATGTCGGTTTCCGCTTTCTGGTGCTGTCGCACACCTTGCTGAGCTATCTGTCAGGGCTGGGCGCGCACCGCGAAACCCAGTTGCCAGCGGATGTGCGTGAGCAGTTGATCGAAGGCGCCGGAGTGAAACTGGCGGCGAGCATCGATGAAATCGCCCAAGGCCTGGCGAGCAAACAGCCGATTGCGATTCAGAGTGACGAAGAAGAAGCACTGGCCAATGAGCTGGAACAGATGCCCGATGAAATCGATGAAGGGCAGCGACTGGTGCAGACGCAACTGGCGCTGATCTGCCGACAGTTGGGGCCGTTGCGTACGTTGGCGGCGCACCTGATCAAGGACACTAGCGAGAATTGAGCTGGCCGGACTTGCCAGCGATGAGGCCAACAGCCACACAGAGAGTGCTGGATCAGCCTTCACATCCCATGCTGCCTGAGCAACTTGTCATAACTCCCATCCGCCTTCATCGCTGCAATCGCTTTATCAAACCCCGCGACAATCTGCGCATGCTGCGGGTTCTTCAAGCTCACCAATATATGCAGGCTGTTCTCGCTCAAAGGCTTGGGTAGAAACTCCACCGCACTGCGTACCTTCGATGATTCCCGCGCCAGGTAATAGCGCGCGACATATTCGTCCTCCAGCGTCAGCTTGACCCGATCCGCCGCCAGCATACGCACGCCCATTGCGAAGTTGTGTACAGGAACTTTCTGCAACGCCGTGTCGGCATCGAACGGCGGCGAGTAGGCGTAACCGCGTACCACCGCCACGGGATAAGTGTGCAGTTGCTTCAGACTGTTGTATTCGAGTGGCGTGTCTTTGCGCTTGAGGAAGCGAATGCGGTTGACCAGATACTCACCGGAAAACTGCCCCAGTTTCGTCCGGTCTTCGTTATACCAGGCGTTGACCAGTACGTCGTAACGCCCCTCGCCCACCCCCAGCAGCGCCCGCGCCCACGGTACTTGTTGATACCCGCTGGCAAAACCGGCCCGGGCCAGCGCGGTGGTGACGATGTCGGTGGCCAGACCGCCGTTGACCAGCGTGTCATCGGTAAAGGGCGGCCAGAGATCAAACACCAGCCGCAGCTTCTCCGCCGCTGCGGTCTGAGCCAGCAAGAGCAATCCGATCAAAGCCAAGGCTCGATGCAAACGCGGCATGTTTGAAAATCCTTAGCGGGCCGGAGCCCTGCATGTTTTCAGCCAAAACCCCAAGGCCCCTTACCGGCAAAACCCAGGCACTAACATTAGCTCAATGGCGCCAGTGCACAGCGCTTACCCGCAGATTACACAAAGTCGTCCGCGCTGCGCGAAAGGAATGATGGCATTTTGACCTTTGTCACAGACTCTTACGCCATACAGACATCTGCGATCGGTGCGCTTAGTATCAGGCGACGTATTCAAGGAATCGGAAAATGACAATCGAGTGGGTCTGCAAACATCACAGCGATCTGGGCAAAGAGCAGCTGTACGCACTGTTGAAGCTGCGGTCGGAAGTGTTCGTGGTCGAACAGAAATGCGCCTACCCCGACCTCGACGGCCAGGATCTGGACGGTGACACCTATCACCTGATGGGTTGGGAGGATGACCAGTTGAAGGCTTATCTACGCCTGCTCGATCCAGAATCCCAGGGTGGCGACGTGGTGATCGGCCGCGTGATCACTGCGCCGCAAGCCCGAGGCCAAGGGCTGGGGCATGAAATGATGGAGCAGGCGCTGAAGCAGGCCGAGAAACACTGGCCACAGACGCCGATCTATCTGTCAGCGCAGGCGCATTTGCAGGGGTATTACGGCAAATACGGGTTTGTGGTGGCAGGCGAGGAATACCTGGAGGATGACATTCCGCATATCGGGATGCGTCGTTCCTGAAGGCCCCATCGCTGGCAAGCCAGCTCCCACAAGGAATTGCGTCGTTCACAACTTATGTGAGCTCCAGAAAAACCTGTGGGAGCTGGCTTGCCAGCGATGGCGTCAGCTCAATCAACATAAGGCTCAGGGATATTCCAGCACCGCCTTGATCTGCCGCAAATTGCGTTCGATCCACCCCCGATCAATCGCCCCCCACTCGCGAATCCGATAACGCCCGGCATGGTTGCGTGCGCCCTCTTCCTGCTCGAACTCGCAGATGATATCCAGATCGGCCAACGCCGCGATTGTGTCCTGCGCCGTGCGCCGGGGCATGCCGGTCACTTCGGTCAGCGTCGGCACGCTTGGGGCCAGGCCGCTGTCGATCAGGTATGCGACATACAAGCGTCGATAGAAACTGCTTTTGGTCTTGCTGACGTCCATCCACACCTTCCTGGTTGAGACTGTTGTTACTGCATATCCCGCCAGGTCAGATACACCCGCAGATCAAACTCGACCTGGTGATACCCCGGCAGCATGTGTTCACACAATTTATAAAACGCCTTGTTGTGATCTGACTCTTTGAAGTGCGCCAGTTCGTGCACGACGATCATTTTAAGAAAGTCCGGCGCGGCGTCCTTGAACAGCGAGGCGATGCGAATCTCTTTCTTGGCCTTGAGCTTGCCACCCTGCACCCGCGAAACCGTGGTGTGCAAACCGAGCGCACGATGGGTCAGGTCGAGGCGGTTGTCGAACAGCACCTTGTCGATGGCCGGGGCGTTACGCAGGTATTCCTGCTTCAGGTCCAGCGCGTAGCTGTACAGCGCCTTGTCGCTCTGCACATCGTGGCGCCCCGAATAGCGTTGATCCAGGTAATCACCCAGACGCCCATCGGCGATCAGTTGGCGCACCTGATCCTGCAATTGCGTGGGATAGGCCTGGAGGTACTTCAACACAGTCATGGACAGGCGACACGGTTCGAAAAGGTGCGCCAGTGTAGCGAATTCAACCGGGCAGCGCGCTCCAGTCGAAAGGTTCGGCAAAGCTTGCAGCCTCTTCGGCAATCAATGGATGCGCCACGAGGAAGCCTTGCACGTACTCGCAGCCGTGAGCTTGCAGCCATTGGTATTGCTCGATGGTCTCGACACCCTCGGCAATCACCAGCAAACCGTATTGCTTGCACAGATTGATCACCGTACTCACCAGATACGCGTCCTTTTTGGAGTCCGGCAACCGCGCAATCAGATGGCGATCGAGCTTGAGCGTGTCCAGCTCCAGGTCGCGCAGATGCGCCAGCGAACACGGCCCGGAACCGAAGTCGTCGAGCGCCACCCGCACCCCGAGATTGCGCAGCAAGCGCAACTGCTTACGGGTTTCGTCGGGGTTCTGCATCAAGGCTTCTTCGGTCACCTCGACCTCCAGTTGCCGTGGCTGCAAGGCATGTCGCTCCATGACCTGACGCAATTCGGTGACCAGATTGGGCAGGCTGAATTGGGTGTTGCTCAAACTCACACCGAGCACCAGGTCTTCGGCAAACAAGGTTTCCCAGGCTTTGCGCTGGCCGGCGCCGCGGTGATAAATCCAGCTGCCGAGGCGACTGATCAGCCGAGCCTCTTCCAGCAACGGCAGGAACAAACCCGGCGGCACATCACCCACGCTCGGGTGCTGCCACCGCAACAGCGCCTCGAAACCTCGGATCTGGCCAGTATCGATAGCGACCTGCGG
The DNA here is from genome assembly GCF_044760045.1 of Pseudomonas sp. NPDC098747. Lineage (NCBI taxonomy): Bacteria > Pseudomonadati > Pseudomonadota > Gammaproteobacteria > Pseudomonadales > Pseudomonadaceae > Pseudomonas > Pseudomonas sp. NPDC098747. The sequence goes on from NZ_JBIWAL010000001.1 coordinate 115,556, forward strand.
TTGATAGACCAGATTGAAATCGCGGTTTTCGATGGCAGTGCGCACGCTTTCTTCGAGCATCAACCGCGAACGCGCACGGCCGTTCATCTCATGATCGTAGAAACGATACTGCTGACGCCCGGCACGCTTGGCTTCGTACATGGCAATGTCCGAGGCGCGCAGCAATCCGTCGAGATTCGATCCGCAATCCGGATAAGTGGCAATGCCGATGCTGGCGCCGAGGGCGATATCCAGTCCTTCGATCTGCTGGCAAATCGACACCCGTTCGATCAGTTTCTCGGCAATCTTCGCCGCGTGTTCAGGCAACTCCAGATCCAGCAGTGCGGTAAATTCGTCCCCGCCCATGCGCGCCAGAATATCGAAGGGCCGCAAACACGCCTTCAACTGCTCGGAGACCCAGCGCAAAACGCGGTCGCCCGCATCGTGACCCAGGGAATCGTTGACGCGTTTAAAGCCGTCGAGATCCAGATACAGCAGCACCCAACGGCTGTCGCTACGTTCGCCGCGCAATAGCAGGTTTTCGACGGTTTGATAAAAACCGCGACGATTGAGCAACCCGGTCAGCGGATCAGTGACTGCTTGATATTCAAGCTGCTGGTGCAGATGGCGCACCACCGACATGTCGAGGAGCGTCACCACCATGGCGCGCTGCTCGGCTGGCAACGGCGCACAGGACAACGCCACCGGAACTTGCTGCCCGGGCGCGGTACGCAGCAAAGCGTCATGCAGACGCAGGGTCTCGCCGCGCTGGTAACTGACGATGAACTCGGAATCGGCCCACAGCGCAATGTGCGGTTTCTGCAGATAATCGAGAAACTCCTTACCCTCCAACTCCTTCACGGGCGCATTAAGCAGCCGTGAAATCGCCGGATTGGCAAAGCGGATCAAACCGTTCTCGCCCAGTACCAGAATGCCTTCGGCGGCGTTATCCAGCACCGAAGCATTAAAGGCCCGAGCTGATTCCAGATCGCGGCTCAGACGCTGCAAGGCCCGGCGATTACGCTGCTGCTCCAGCAACGCTTGCACCTTGGGCTTGAGGATCTGCGGGTCGAAGGGTTTAAACAGATAATCCACCGCACCGCTGGCATAGCCCTTGATCACGGCATCCTGGGATTGCTCATTGGCGGTGAGGAAGATGATTGGCGTAAGGCTTGTACGCTGGCTGCCGCGCATCAGTCGCGCGACTTCATAACCGTCCATGCCCGGCATCTGCACATCCAGTAACACCAGATCGACGTCGTGTTCGAGCAGAATATTGAGCGCCTCGAAACCGGAGGCAGCGGTCATGACGTACCAATCCTGACGCTGCAACAACGCGCGCATGCTGATCAGGTTTTCAGGGTAATCATCTACGATCAAAAGGACAGAGCTGCCTTCACCTGGCGGGGGTCGCGCGCATTCCATGCTACTTCTCATGTCGGGACATCAGGGCGGTTCCGGTAAAAACCGTACACTTGCTGAGTCTTCACTCTAGTCTTGGATCCACAAAAGCAGAAGCTGTCATCAGGCCATCATTTAACCAATGTCTGGTCTAGCCGACTAACGGTCGCGCTTGAAGCGCCCTGAAACCGGGAAAGATGGCATTTCGACAGGATGTTGACGTCAACCGTCCGCCGGACGGCCGTTAACAAAATTTCCATCTGAGCTTATAAAGACCGCCCCAAAACGCGCGAGCTAGAGCTTCTGGCACGTGCGTGCAGTGAAACTTGAGTGGAAGAACCGACATGATCGATCTCGCAACCTGGAACCTCAGCGTTCCCGTTGGCAGCCCGCCATATACCGTCGAAACCTCCAAACTGGTGAAAGGCTTCAAGGATCAATACTTCCATTCTGACACCGGCACCCTATTCTTCTGGTCACCGGTTACCGGGTCAAAAACCGCAAACGCCATCTACCCGCGCACCGAACTTCGTGAGACCTACAGCAACGGCACCCTGCGCAACTGGTACTACCCGGACGCCGATAACCTGCTGCGCGCGACCGTCACGGTCAACAAAGTGCCAAGCTCGGGCAAAATCGTCATCGGCCAGATTCATGCTTATGAAAGCCAGAAGCCAATGCTCAAACTCGAATATCAATACAAGAGCAAAACCGAAACCGGCAACCTGGTGATAAAGGTGCGCATGCGCCCGGATGACGACGAAAGCCGCGTCATCACCCTTGCCACCGGGGTCAAAATGGATCGCGAATTCAACTACCTGATCCACCTCAGCCCCGGCGGCGCGCTGGGCGTGAGTGCGGCGGGTTATCAGTGGGATTCACAGATCAGCGCGACATGGCGCAATAAGCCGCTGTACTTCAAGGCTGGGGTTTATGTGCAGGACAACACGGGGTACACCAGTGAAGGTGGGCAGGTGACGTTCAGCAAGCTTGATATCGATCATGATAAGTAACGGGGCAGTACTGGCACCCCGATGCTAGGGATCTGGCAAAAAAACTGTGCCGAGGGGATTTATCCCCGATGGACTGCGAAGCAGGCCCCGCTTTCTGGGACCGCTTCGCGGTCCATCGGGGCGGTGCGACGTTTCGCTAAATCCCCTCGCGCCAAGCCAATCTCGTCGCTGTTTACCCCGGCGTTTAAAGACACGCAGCGTTACGTCATCCAGCCTACAACACCTTGCGTCGTTGCCTACCACTACGCCAGAATCCGCCGGCTTGTGCGCTTGAAGGGCCATCGGTAACTTGATTCGCGTCACTGATTTCCAGTGATCGGGTTTAGTAGCCCGTGGTTACGCGATGCGTATTGGTATCTATCAGTCAGGTATTTTTATACCTGCGCTTGATGGTAGCTGTACGCAGGGCGCCTTCGGGCGCGCCGGTCGCGTCTCCCCGGTCTACTAACCTGCGTTCAGCTGCCACCCCCGTCGTTTAGTAGCGATCCGGTGTCAGCTCCATTTACCGGAGACGAAACATGATCAAATCAACGCCACACCCGCCGGTCACCGACCCAGCGTCCCCCTACGAATCCCCCACCTCAAAAAAACTCAACGACGCCGCTGAACGCGCCCTAGACCATTACCTCAACCCCGCCGACCAAATCAGGGCGAGCACCAACGAGCCCGAGCCCATGTACCTCGCCAACCCGAAGTACACCCCGAATCCCTGCTGGCCAACGCCAGCGAAACCCTGGGCTCAGCCAGCGAAATGCTCAACAACTTCGCAGCGATGCTCGATACCTCGCACCGCAAGACAGCGCTGGGAATCGCCCAAGTAGTCATGCTCGGTGCGCTGGCGGTGAATCAGGCGCTGGATCATGTCGAGTTGAAGGAATAATCACTCATATCGGACTTTTCGTCGCGAAACACTAGGAATGTCCGTTATAGGTTTTTTAGCAGCTTCGCCAATCAAGGGACCATCCACTAGGAACCCGCTGCCACGTGGGTTTCTTGGAGAAGCGAGCTACGACCTGGGATCAATTGGCTGACTCCAGTTAGCCGCTCGCTGTGGAGTGAAATACGTCATAAATACAATGTGGCGTTTACGCCACATTCAGCTCTAAATGTTGCGCTGGGGGAACATGGATCACTTTCTATTAATCAGCCGTCTGGCCACCCAGTTACGCGAAAAGCGGTTAAACCGTGGTTTAACACAAGCACAGCTTGCCGATCTCGCGGGATTGACGCGATACAAAGTCATTGCGGTAGAGAAAGGCACCCTATCTGTCAGCATGAACGCCTATGCGCGGGTTCTCGGCGCTTTGGATTGTGAACTCGCTGTCGTTCCCGCTTTTATGCCAACTCTTGAAGAGCTTGCAGATTTATTCGAGTGATTTTCAGCGATCTGCATCGCTTCATTACGCAAAAACCACACCCACAAAAAACCCGCCTCACGGCGGGTTTCTTGAATCAGCGGTTGAACGCTCAGGCTTAGTTAACCTTGGCGTTCAACTCACCTTTCAGATAACGCTGGTACATCGCTTCCAGCGAGACCGGCTTGATCTTCGAAGCGTTACCGGCAGTGCCGAATGCTTCATAACGAGCGATACAGACGTCGCGCATTGCAGTAACGGTCGCGCCGAAGAACTTACGTGGGTCGAATTCGCTCGGGTTGGTGGCCATCAGGCGACGCATCGCACCGGTGGATGCCAGGCGCAGGTCGGTGTCGATGTTGACCTTGCGTACGCCGTGCTTGATGCCTTCGACGATTTCTTCAACCGGTACGCCGTAGGTTTCTTTGATGTCGCCGCCGTACTGGTTGATGATCGCCAGCCACTCTTGTGGAACCGACGAGGAACCGTGCATCACCAGGTGGGTGTTAGGGATGCGCTTGTGGATTTCCTTGATGCGGTCGATGGCCAGCACGTCGCCGGTAGGCGGTTTGGTGAACTTGTAGGCGCCGTGGCTGGTGCCGATGGCGATGGCCAATGCATCGACTTGGGTGCGCTTGACGAAGTCAGCGGCTTCTTCCGGGTCGGTCAGCATTTGGCTGTGATCCAGAACGCCTTCAGCGCCGATGCCGTCTTCTTCACCGGCCATGCCGGTTTCCAGCGAGCCCAGGCAACCCAGTTCGCCTTCAACCGAAACGCCGCAGGCGTGAGCCAGGGCCACGGTTTGTTGGGTCACACGGACGTTGTATTCGTAGTCGGTTGGGGTCTTGCCGTCTTCGCCCAGCGAGCCGTCCATCATCACCGAGCTGAAGCCCAGCTGGATCGAGCGCTGGCAGACGTCAGGGCTGGTGCCGTGGTCCTGGTGCATGCACACCGGGATGTGCGGGAATTCTTCGATCGCGGCCAGGATCAGGTGACGCAGGAATGGCGCGCCGGCGTATTTACGGGCGCCGGCCGAAGCCTGAACGATCACCGGGGAGTCAGTCTTGTCAGCGGCTTCCATGATGGCGCGCATCTGCTCAAGGTTGTTGACGTTGAAGGCTGGAACGCCGTAGCCGAACTCGGATGCGTGGTACAACATCTGGCGCATGCTGATAAGTGCCATTGTGTGTATCTCTCCCGGTTTGGGTCGTTAATCGTGCCAGCCTGCCGGAGCGGCGGCGGCTATTCAAGTGATTGCAGATCGGGGGTTAAGGCCCGGTCTGGTGATTCGATAAAGCAAATTCCTGAAAACACCACAGACCCCCTGTAGGAGTGAGCCTGCGGTGTTGCTACTACTCAGCTTTGCAGCCGCGGCCGATCAGGTCATTGGTGGCGACCCAGTACACCAGGCCTTCCTCACCCTTGACGTGAAACGCCAGCATGCCGTCGCTGTAGAGTACGCCCGAGGCGCCCGGCTCTTGTTTCAGGCGATAGACCTGATCGCCGCCGCCGAGGCGCACGTCGACTTCTTTTTGCCCGGCATCTGCGTAGCGCCAAAGCACTTTGGCTTGGCTGTCGCATGTCCAAGTAGTCCAGTTATCCACAGGTGCGGACGACTGAAACAGGTTCAACTGCGCGCAACCGCCCAACAATGCCAACGCCGCAATGGCGATCAAGCCTTTCATCCGTGTTCCTCGACTGACGGCACACGCCGCCAGCCCTGAGTTAAAGAGTCAGACCCGTCAAGGACAACCATGTTCCTTGGCCGGGGTTTGCGTCTCGTACTTGTCCAGACCGTCCGGCCCGGAACGCTTGTTCAGCACCGGATTGGTTTCGGCCTGCCAGTCCGCTTGATAACAGCTTTTCTGCGCCGCGCCTGGCGCAGGTGTAGGCTCGGCCTTCGGGTTACTCCCGCAGGCCGCCAGCGTACCGGTCAGCAACAACAGCGCTAACGACTTGACCATGTGAACACTCCTTTGCCTGGCCAAACGGGCGGCCTCAGGCCTTGGCCCGACTTTCCAGGACTTCAACGGCTGGAAGCACTTTGCCTTCGACGAATTCGAGGAACGCGCCACCCCCGGTGGAAATGTAGGAGATCTTTTCAGCCACGCCATATTTATCGATGGCCGCCAGGGTGTCGCCACCGCCAGCAATCGAGAACGCATCGCTGTCAGCAATGGCCTGAGCCAGTACTTTGGTGCCGTTGCCGAACTGGTCGAATTCGAACACGCCGACCGGGCCGTTCCACAGAATGGTTTTCGACGATTTCAGCAATCCGGCGAAATGGGCTGCGGTTTGCGGGCCGATATCCAGAATCATGTCGTCGGCAGCAACGTCAGCGATCAGTTTCACAGTTGCTTCAGCCGTTTCAGCGAATTCCTTGGCGACCACAACGTCAACTGGCAGCGGCACGCTGACCTTGGCGGCGATGGCGCGCGCGGTGTCCAGCAGATCCGGCTCGTACAGCGATTTGCCAACCGGGTGACCGGCCGCCGCGAGGAAGGTGTTGGCAATGCCGCCGCCGACGATCAGTTGATTACAGATCTGGCTCAGGCTGTTCAGCACATCGAGTTTGGTCGATACCTTGGAGCCGGCAACGATGGCAGCCATTGGTTGCGCAGGAGCGCCCAGCGCTTTGCCCAGTGCATCCAGCTCAGCGGCCAGCAGCGGGCCAGCGGCAGCGACTTTGGCAAACTTGGCAACGCCGTGGGTCGAACCCTCGGCGCGGTGAGCGGTGCCGAATGCGTCCATCACGAACACGTCGCACAGAGCGGCGTATTGCTGAGCCAGTTCGTCAGCGTTCTTTTTCTCGCCTTTGTTGAAGCGCACGTTTTCAAACAGCACGATGTCGCCGGCCTTGACGTCAACGCCGCCCAGGTAATCGACTACCAGCGGCACTTCACGGCCCAGCGCCTTGCTTAGATAGTCAGCCACTGGCTTGAGGCTGTTCTCGGCAGAGAACTCGCCTTCGGTCGGACGGCCAAGGTGCGAGCACACCATGACGGCGGCACCCTTTTCCAGGGCCAGCTTGATGGTCGGCAGCGAAGCCAGGATTCGCGCATCGCTGGTGACAACACCGTCCTTGACTGGGACGTTGAGGTCTTCGCGGATCAATACGCGCTTACCTTGCAG
>NZ_JBIWAL010000001.1:122444-126867 GCF_044760045.1 Pseudomonas sp. NPDC098747
TCATGGGTCGCACTTCCTACTGTTTTTTTGAAGTTGCTGTTTGCAGATAGTGTTCTGCAACGTCCAGCATTCGGTTGGCAAAACCCCACTCGTTGTCGAACCAGGCCAGGATGTTCACCAGCCGAGGGCCGGAAACGCGGGTCTGACTGGCATCGACGATGGCCGAATGTGGGTCATGGTTGAAATCACAACTGGCGTGAGGCAATTCGGTGTAGGCCAAAAGGCCCTTGAGCGGGCCGCTGGTGGCGGCCTCACGCAGGATCCGGTTGACTTCGCCTGCGTCGGTCGCCGTGGCGGTCTGCATCGTGATATCGAGGCAGGACACATTGACCGTCGGCACGCGTACGGCTTTGGCCTGAATTCGCCCGGCAAGTTCCGGCAGCAGGCGCTCGATACCGCGCGCCAGACCAGTGGACACCGGGATCACCGACTGGAACGCCGAACGGGTGCGGCGCAGGTCTTCGTGGTGATAGGCGTCGATCACTGGCTGATCGTTCATTGCCGAGTGAATGGTGGTGATCGACACGTAATCAAGGCCGATCGCCTTATCGAGCAGACGCAACAGCGGCACGCCGCAATTGGTGGTGCAGGAGGCGTTGGACACCAGCAGTTCGTCGCCGGTCAGGCAGTCCTGATTGACGCCGTAAACGATGGTGGCGTCGACATCCGCCTCGCTGGCCATCGGCTGCGAGAACAACACGCGCGGCGCGCCGGCATTGAGGAAACGCTGGCCGTCTTCACGGGTGTTGTAGGCGCCGGAGCATTCAAGCACCAGATCGACGCCCAGCGACGCCCAATCGATGCCTTCGGGGGTGGCACTGCGCAGGACCTTCACGCAGTCGCCATTAATATGCAGACAATCGCCCTCGACCCGCACTTCGCCGGGGAACCGGCCGTGGGTAGAGTCGAAGCGTGTCAGGTATTCGATGCTGGCCATGTCGGCCAGATCGTTGATCGCGACAATTTCAAACCCGGCTTTCTCGCCTCGCTCAAACAACGCACGCAAGACGCAACGACCAATCCGGCCATAGCCGTTGAGTGCAACTTTGTAAGGACGCGGTTGAGGCATGGGGTTCTCGATAATACGCGGGCAGACACAATGCTTATTTGCGACGCATCCCTTGTGGGAGCTGGCTTGCCAGCGATAGGGCCATCCGCCTCAACATAAATGCTGTCTGAACGGACGCTATCGCTGGCAAGCCAGCTCCCACAGGGAATTGCGGTGACCGTTAGATCACCGCGTTGTGACTTAGTCTTCCAGCAGCTCTTCAGCCTGACCGAGGATGTTTTCCAGGGTGAAACCGAATTCCTCGAACAGCGCTGGCGCAGGCGCCGATTCACCGTAAGTGGTCATGCCGATAACGCGACCTTCCAGACCCACGTACTTGAACCAGAAGTCGGCGTGAGCCGCTTCGATCGCGATACGCGCGCTGACCTGCAACGGCAGGACGGCTTGCTTGTAGCCAGCATCCTGAGCATCGAACACGCTGGTGCAAGGCATGGAAACCACGCGCACCTTGCGGCCCTGCTCGGTCAGTTTGTCGAAGGCTTGAACAGCCAGACCGACTTCCGAACCGGTCGCAATCAGGATCAGCTCAGGCTCGCCTGCGCAGTCCTTCAGCACGTAGCCACCGCGGCTGATGTCGTCGATCTGGCCAGCATCACGGGTTTGGTGCTGCAGGTTCTGACGCGAGAAAATCAGCGCCGATGGGCCGTCCTTGCGCTCCAGCGCGTTTTTCCAGGCCACGGCCGATTCAACGGCATCGGCTGGACGCCAGGTGTCGAGGTTCGGTGTGGTGCGCAGGCTGGTCAGTTGCTCGATCGGCTGGTGCGTCGGGCCGTCTTCGCCCAGACCGATGGAGTCGTGGGTGTAGACGTGGATCACGCGCTTCTTCATCAGCGCCGACATGCGTACGGCGTTGCGGGCGTATTCCATGAACATCAGGAAGGTCGCGCCGTAAGGCACCAGGCCACCGTGCAGGGTCACGCCGTTCATGATCGCGGTCATGCCGAATTCGCGCACGCCGTAATACATGTAGTTGCCGCTGGCATCTTCAGCGCTGACGCCCTTGCAACCTTTCCACAGGGTCAGGTTGGAACCGGCCAGGTCAGCCGAACCGCCGAGCAATTCCGGCAGCAGCGGGCCGAACGCGTTCAGGGCGTTCTGGCTGGCTTTACGGCTGGCAATGGTTTCGCCTTTGGCAGCGACTTCAGCGATGTAGGCCGAGGCTTTTTCGGAGAAGTCTGCTGGCAGTTCACCGCTCAGACGACGGATCAGCTCGTTGGCTTCGGTCGGGAACGCGGCGGAATAGGCAGCGAAACGCTGATCCCACTCGGCTTCTACAGCGCGGCCGGATTCTTTGGCATCCCACTCGGCATAGATGTCGGCCGGGATTTCGAATGGACCGTGGTTCCAGTTCAGCGCCTGACGGGTCAAGGCGATTTCCGCGTCGCCCAGTGGGGCGCCGTGGCAATCTTCTTTGCCTTGCTTGTTTGGCGAACCGAAACCAATGGTGGTCTTGCAGCAGATCAGGGTCGGCTGCGCGCTCTTGCGAGCGGTTTCGATGGCAGTCTTGATCTCTTCCGGGTCGTGACCGTCAACGTTGCGGATCACCTGCCAGTTGTAGGCTTCGAAACGCTTTGGCGTGTCATCGGTGAACCAGCCTTCAACTTCGCCGTCGATGGAGATGCCGTTGTCATCGTAGAAGGCGATCAGCTTGCCCAGACCCAAAGTACCGGCCAGGGAAGCGACTTCATGGGAAATGCCTTCCATCATGCAGCCATCACCCAGGAAAACGTAGGTGTGGTGGTCAACGATGTTGTGGCTCGGACGGTTGAACTGCGCCGCCAGGACTTTTTCTGCCAGGGCGAAGCCCACGGCGTTGGCCAGGCCTTGACCCAGCGGGCCAGTGGTGGTCTCAACGCCAGGGGTGTAACCGAATTCCGGGTGACCCGGGGTGCGGCTGTGCAGTTGACGGAACTGCTTGAGGTCTTCGATGGACAGGTCGTAACCGGTCAGGTGCAGCAGGGAGTAGATCAACATCGAGCCATGGCCGTTGGACAGCACGAAGCGGTCACGGTCGGCGAACGATGGATTGCTCGGGTTGTGCTTGAGGTAGTCGCGCCAAAGCAAATCGGCGATATCTGCCATACCCATAGGTGCACCGGGATGGCCGCTGTTGGCTTTTTGCACGGCATCCATGCTGAGGGCACGAATGGCGTTGGCACGCTCACGACGGCTAGGCATCGCTGATCTCCTGGGTGTGAATAGATTGAAACGGAAAAAAGGAGGGCATTTTCCCTCACCGGAGCGCCTCGGGGCAATGACAGATAGTCATCCAGAGGCGTTTTTCCAATGGATAGCGGCGGATTCACTTGGTGAAACCTTTCCGCTGTCCGTTTGTAGAGTTAACCATCCTGTGAGAAGTGCCATCTATCGAGCAATATCAAAACTTTTTGATATTGGCCTTGCGGTGTTTTGAGGCCGTCACTAGACTGCCAGCCCTATGAACTTACGCGTGCCTTCCATTCGCCATGACGATTGCGACGAGCTGGCGGCCCTGTGCAAGGCCGGCGGCGATCCTCTGCGGCTGAATGTATTGCGCGCGCTGGCCAACGATTCGTTTGGCGTACTGGAGCTGGCGCAGATTTTCGGCATCGGCCAGTCCGGCATGAGTCATCACCTTAAAGTGTTGGCGCAAGCCGATCTGGTGGCGACCCGCCGCGAAGGCAACGCGATTTTCTATCGCCGCGCCCTGCCCCACACTGAATTGCTCGGTGGCAAGCTGCACGCCGCATTGTTAGAAGAAGTCGACAACCTGGCGCTGCCTGACGACGTTCAAGCGCGCATCACTCAGGTTCACGGGCAACGGGCTGCGGCCAGCCAGGACTTTTTCGCCCGGGTAGCGGAGAAGTTTCGCGCCCAGCAAGATTTGATCGCAGGTCTGCCGCAGTACCGTGAAAGCGTGGTGGCCCTGCTCGACAAACTGAATTTCGATGGTGCTGCCACGGCCATTGAAGTCGGCCCCGGCGATGGTGCTTTCCTGCCGGAGCTGGCGCGTCGCTTCAGCAGCGTAACCGCGTTGGACAACAGCCCGGCGATGCTCGAACTGGCGCGTCAGGTATGTATTCGTGAACAGCTGGCTAACGTCAGCCTGCAATTGGCCGATGCATTGAATGGCACCAGCCTTCAGGCCGATTGCGTGGTACTGAACATGGTGTTGCACCATTTCGCCGCGCCGGCCGAAGCGCTCAAGCACATGGCCGACCTGCTGCAACCGGGCGGTAGCCTGCTCGTGACAGAGTTATGTAGCCACAACCAGAGTTGGGCCAGGGAGGCCTGCGGTTATGTGTTGTTGGGTTTTGATTAGTTTTTTTTTTGAGTTTGTTTCAGCGTTTAGTTATTGGTTGTCGGGGTATGATT